>QIJG01000190.1 GCA_003232715.1 Nitrospirota bacterium | reverse complement strand
TCATCCCCGGAGGGGTTATTACAGCATTTCCGAGGCTGAAGATAATAATTACTCGCTGGTGTTGAGGTTTCAGGACAGAGACCTCAAGGTCATGTTTACCGGAGATATCGAGGCAGATGCAGAAGAGTCCATAGTTGAACTTAAAAGATATCTTAAAAGTGATGTGCTGAAGGTTGCACACCACGGCAGCAAGACATCAACCACCAGGGCCTTCCTTGTTTCAGTCAATCCCGGGGCAGCGGTCATAAGTGTGGGGGCAGGAAATCCCTACGGCCATCCCCACAGGGCCACCCTGCAGAGGCTCTCGGGAATTAATGTTTTCAGAACAGACCTTGGCGGTGCAATCGGGGTGGAGGCAGACCCCTTAAGGGGGCTTGTGGTAAAGCAGTTCAGGGATTACAGGCTGAAGATGGTAGCAGGATTGGGTGCTCCGGAGGAGATAGCTAACCTTAAAAGATTAATCCTTCTCTGGTAGGCAGGTAGGTCTCTACCACTCTCCATTTCATGCGCTCTTTTTTAAGTGTAAGAAAAACCGACTCATAGACCTCCTCTGAGCCAAGTATGTATTCCCTGTTGCCGTTTTTTATTCCAACAGCCTTAAGCAGGAACTTTGCCCTGGCCTTTCCGTCTTTAGAATCAACATCAACGCGCAACCGCTTCAAATCGATCTCAATGGAATCATAATCTTTAAATATCCGTTTCAGGGTTTCTTTAAGATAGAGGTACGAAAAGCCATACCTGTCTCTGTAATTATAAGAAACCAGGCTCATCACCCCTGAGAGGTCCTTTTGTATTGCTGCCTCCCTGCCCTCCCCAACAAGCTTCCTGATCCTCTTTGCATCAGAAGGCATCAGGAGATATATGGCAAGTGGAATGGAGAGTAGCAATAATAATATAATTGCAGTTTTTCTGTTCATCGCTACGTTGAATGCCGGAGGCTTTGAGCCTCAGCTTATCAGTCCCGTCTCTATGAAACCTGCCTGGATAGGCACAATAGTATAAGGACAGCCGGGCACCGCGGACAAGCAGAGCTATCGGTCTGATCCGACCGATCTGACTGATCTGACCGATTATTGCAAAATCCTGTTTTTATTTAAAGGCAGGATGGAGTTTCCTCACATCCCCAACCCTCAGTGTAATCTTGTTTGAATCCAGATATTCCAGAAATGGAAGGGCATACTTTCTTGTAGTGCCAAGGAGGTCGCGAAACTCTCCGACACTCATCGTCTCCTTCCCGGAGTAATGTTTTTTTAAGAGATTGAGCATCCTGTCATAGTTTTCCCTCAGGAGATATATCGAATCGGTTATCCTTGCGACGGAGCCTTCCTGTACCATAAGTTTCAGTATATCCTCCATCTCCTTACCCTTGAGTTCAAAATATTTTGACAGTTCCTCTTTGGTGAGGGGCTGAAAGCCGTCCCGTCTCAGGAGTTCGAGGACGTCCTTTTTTATCTCCATAAACCGGTCGGTAACCGCCACTGTGAAGTCCGCAAGTCTCACCGTGTCTTTCTCAACAACTATCTCCTTTATTATGGAAAGTATCCCCTGGAAAGTCCTTTGTTCAAGCCCGAAGAGGGACCTGAGGACTTCCTTTGACATCCCCGGCTTCAGGGGATTGTTTTTATGGAACTTGCTTAGCGTATCTGTAATCCTCTCCCTGAGACCCTGGAAAATATCCCTGTGGATCAATCTGTCTTCAAACCGGACGAGTACCCCCTCTTCCTTCAGTCTCTCTATCATGCTATCGATATCTGCTGTGTCGGCATTTATCCATCCCTGCAGTAGATGAGGGGTCATACCCCTGACACCTGATCTTCTCACCTTTGTAGCTATCTTCTCACCGGGATTGCCCTCCCTGTAAACCTTCAGGTCATCAAGGCCCTCTTTCTTCCTTCTTTTTCTTGCCTGTGAATCAAGGATGCCCCCCCCGCCTATTGTAACAACAGGTGAGAAGCGCCTGATTATGAACCTGTCTCCGGAGACCGCAACCACCGGTTCTTCCAGCCTTATCTGGCAGAAGGAAGTCTCACCGGGCTTCAGTTCATTGCAGTCATAGAGTATAACCCTGCCAATGGCCTCTGAGGTAGAGAGATGAAAATGCACCCTCGATTTATTCTTCAGAACAGGGGCGTCTTTAAGGAGGATCAGTTCTGCATCTATTGCATGGGTGGGGTTGAACCTGTCCGGTTCCACAACCACAGCCCCCCTCTTCAGTTCTTCCTTCTGAACCCCTTGCAGATTGATGGCAACCCTCTGACCTGCATATGCCTTTTCAATTGACTCACCGTGACTCTGGAGTCCCCTGACCTTGCTCTTTACACCGACCGGCACTATCTCCACCTGAGCATCTGATGAGAACGACCCCGAGAGTGCGGTTCCTGTAACCACAGTCCCAAACCCCTTGATGCTGAAGATCCTGTCTATAGGGAGCCGGAACAGGCCGCCGGTTGATTTGGGGCTGACCTGAAGGGCGATCCGGTGTATCTTTTCTTTGAGGATATCTATGTTTTCGCCGGTCTTTGATGATACTCCGATTATCTCAGCCCTCTCAAGAAAGGTACCCTTAACAAAGTCCCTTACCTCCTCTTTGACAAGCTCAAGCCAGTCATCCTCTGTAAGGTCGGTCTTGGTTATTACAATAATTCCTGATTTTATGTTGAGGAGGTTGCATATCGCAAGATGTTCCCTGCTCTGGGGCATCACACCCTCATCGGCAGCGATCACTAAAACCACAATATCAATACCGCCTGCACCGGCAAGCATATTCCTGACAAGCCGCTCATGTCCCGGCACATCCACTATACCCACGGTCAGGCCGTCGGGATAATGTATGTAGGCAAACCCAAGGTCAATGGTTATACCACGCTCCTTCTCCTCTTTCAGGCGGTCAGGGTCAGTACCTGTAAGGGCCTTCACAAGGGCGCTCTTGCCGTGGTCTATATGTCCGGCAGTCCCGAGGATTATATGTCGCATTATTTTCATTATTCAATAAAAACCTATAACTGTCATTGCAAGGAGCAAAACTACGGAGCAATCTATTTTTAAATCAGACGGTTATAGATTGCTTCGCTCCGCTCGCAATGACTAAAAACGGTACTTTCAGACTTTTAACGGCTTCATCCTGATTTATATTATACTAAAAAGATGGATAAGTTTTTACTTAGCACAGAATTCACCCCAAAAGGTGACCAGCCAAAGGCGATAGAAGAACTTGCAGAGGGGACTTTAAATGGTTTTGACCACCAGGTTCTCCTTGGCGTCACAGGTTCCGGAAAGACATTCACGATAGCAAATGTAGTTGCAAACCTTAACAGACCCACACTGGCATAACAAGACACTTACTGCACAGCTCTATGGTGAGTTCAGGGAGCTCTTCCCGGAAAATGCAGTTGAGTTCTTTGTCAGTTTTTATGACTATTACCAGCCTGAGGCATATATCCCCCAGACAGATACATACATAGAGAAGGACTCCATGATAAATGACGACATCGACAGGATGCGCCACTCTGCAACAAGGGCTGTAATTGAGAGGAGGGATACGATAGTCGTTGCCTCTGTATCCTGCATTTATGGTATCGGGTCACCGGAGGATTATATGGCCATGCACCTGATAGTTGAGGAGGGGATGAGGACGGAAAGGGATGCCGTAATCAGAAGACTCGTGGATATGCTGTACGAGAGGTCCGAGGCGGAGTTCAGAAGGGGAAACATCAGGGTAAGGGGGGACATAGTGGAGGTATATCCCTCTTTTTCGCAGTACAGGGGAATAAGGATCGAGTTTTTCGGGGATGAGATAGATGCCATTTATGAATTTGATACCCTTACAGGTGAGAGGATAAAGAGATTAGCAAAAGTGACTCTCTATCCCAACAGCCACTGGATAACACCGGGAGAAAGGCTTGAACCTGCCCTTAAATCAATAGAAGAGGAGCTGGAGGAGAGGATCGAATACTTTCTGAAACATGGAAAGAGCATCGAGGCCCAGAGGATTGAGCAGCGTACCCGGTTTGACCTCGAGCTGCTGAGGGAGTTCGGCTATTGTCATGGTATTGAGAATTATTCCCGCCACCTCAGCGGTCGTGCCCCCGGAGAGCCGCCATATACCCTGATAGATTATTTCCCTGAGGATTATCTCCTTATAGTAGATGAATCCCATGTCACCATCCCCCAGGTTGGAGGGATGTATGCGGGTGATCGTTCAAGAAAGCAGACACTCATAGAGCACGGGTTCCGGTTGCCCTCCGCCCTTGACAACCGTCCGTTTACATTCGGGGAGTTTGAGCAGAGGGTCAGTCAGGCCATCTATGTATCCGCCACTCCGGGGCCGTATGAACTTGAAAAACCAGGGGGAAGGGTGGTGGAGCAGATTATAAGGCCAACCGGTCTCGTAGACCCATGGATGACTGTCAGGCCTGTTACAGGACAGGTTGAAGACCTTTTGGGTGAGATCAAAAAGAGGGTGGAAAAAGGTGAGAGGGTCCTTATCACAACCCTTACAAAGAAGATGGCAGAGGACCTTACCGATTATTATACGGAACTTTGGGTAAGGGCAAGATATCTCCACTCTGACATAGATACCCTTGAGAGGGTAAGGATTTTAAGGGATTTGAGGATTGGAAAATTTGATGTTCTCATAGGGGTTAATCTGTTAAGGGAGGGTCTCGACCTTCCGGAGGTTTCCCTCGTGGCAGTCTTTGATGCAGACAAGGAGGGATTCCTTCGCTCCGAGCGGTCTCTCATACAGATAGCAGGGCGGGCTGCGAGGAATGTCAATGGTGAGGTCATTCTCTATGCCGACAGGATTACCAATTCCATGAAAAAGGCCCTTGATGAGACAGAGCGGAGAAGGAAGATACAGCTGGAGTATAACAGGCAGATGGGCATAACCCCTGAGACTGTAAAGAGTAATATAAAGGATGTCCTGAGTTCCATATATGAGGCGGATTACCGGGCAGTGCCCTCAGTGGAGGAACCGATAGAGGAGTATGTCTCTGATGAGAAAACCATCAGAAGACTTGAGGAAGAGATGAAAGAGGCTGCGCGAAGGCTTGATTTCGAAAAGGCAGCCATTCTCAGAGACAGGATAAAAAGAGTGAAAGAGCGGATGTTAGAGCTTTGCTAAGATCCTGTGTCTCTCCCGGAGCTGTTCAGTGAGCACTTCTTTCATGAGGGTGCATGCCTTAACAACCTTATCGTTGGCTATACTGTAATAGATATTAACCCCTGCCCTTCTCGATTTGAGAATACCCTTATGTCTCATTACAGCAAGGTGCTGCGAAACATTTGCCTTGGGCACGCCGAGAATCTCTACAAGCTCACCAACACTCTTTTCCCCCGCTTTCAGGGCATTTATTATCTCAAGCCTTTTCGGACTTGCCAGTGTTTTACAAACCTCTGCCTGTAACTCATATAATGTCTTTTCCATTGCACTTATTGTAAAAGAATACATAAATATTGTCAATCAACGTCTTGATCCATTTAAGGATAACGGGGAGGAAAGGCAAGTAAAATTGTCTGATGGCCCTCTCAATAATCGCTGATATGTTTCATTAAAAAGCAGTCTGTGATTCCATTTACCGTTATATTCTGAACATATATGGCAAACCAATTTCATACTTTCTTCATCATTTTGAATTATCCTTGAAATTGTGGAAAAAGACAAATAATGTTAAGGTATAATTCAGAGTTATACTTATAACAAAACGGGAGGATACAAATGTCAAAAGACCCGGTATGCGGCATGGAGGTTAAATCACCGTCTGCATATTCTGCAGAGGTAGGGGGTACTGAATATGATTTCTGTTCGGAGAAATGTAAAAATGATTTTCTGTCGAACCCGGATAAGTATATCAAACCGCTAAATCCCTCCGGTGCGACGTATAATATCACGAGCGAAGGAATTGAAAAATTAGACATTCCGATAATCGGCATTCATTGCAGCTCGTGCATCCCCACGATAGAGAGCGAGATTAAAAAGCTTCCAGGTATTCACTTTGCGAAAGTGAATATAGCCACGGAAAAGGCACGAATAGAGTTCAACAGAAAAGACGTCAATGCTGAAAAGATAATCTCGGCCATTAAAAAGGCGGGCTATAAAACCGGTCAGTCAAGTTTAAGCATAGGAATCGTGGATATGCATTGCGCTTCATGCATTACAAAAATAGAAAACGAGTTGAAAAGTCTCCCGGGGGTTCTTTCCGCAAGCGTAGACCTTGCTACAGGAAAAGCTTTTATTAAATACCTGCCTAATTTGATTAATGTAAAAGAAATTAAAAATACCATTGAAAAACTTGGATATAAAACAGTCGAATCGGCAGGAGAACCCCCGGTGAAAGAAACGCCTTCTGAAAAGGGGAAGACCGAGAAAGAACCGGTAGACGAAAATGAGTTGGCAAGAGAGAAAGAGTATAAAACCTTGATGCATAAGTTTATCTTTGCCGCAGCCTTGGGTATCCCCTTTTTAATAATAAGCTATGCAGATTACCTGGGACTGCCCGAAGCGTTCAGGGAAGGTTCTCCAATGCTGCATTATTTATGGATTGCGATGAGCGTGTTAAGTTTGCCGGTTATGTTTTGGAGCGGTTCCCAGTTTTACACGGGGGCTTGGGCTGCGTTTAAAAATCGTTCGGCGAATATGCATACATTAGTGTCTACCGGTATAAGCGCGGCATGGATATATTCCACAATAGCTACATTCTTTCCGGAAATTTTTCCAAAAGCGGAACTCGCAAACCAGTTTTTCGATGCAATCGCCATAGTGGTGGCTTTAGTCGTTCTTGGTATGGCGCTTGAAATCAGAGCCAAAGGAAAAAGCTCTGAAGCGATGAAAAAACTTATGGGACTTCAGGCGAAAACAGCAAGGGTTATCAGAAACGGCCAGGAATCGGATATTCCGATTGAAGAGGTAGTTCTGGATGATATTATATTAGTCAGGCCCGGAGAAAAAATCCCTGTCGACGGTATGATTGTAGAAGGCTCCTCGTCGATTGACGAAGCGATGATTACCGGCGAAGCAATCCCGGTAGAAAAGCTGGAGAATGACGAAGTGATAGGTGGTACTATAAACAAAACAGGTTCGTTCAAATTTAAAGCCACCAAAGTCGGAAAAGATACTACCCTTTCACAAATCATCGGTATGGTTGAACAGGCGCAGAGTTCGAAAGCGCCCATACAAAAGATTGTCGATAGAGTAGCCGGGTATTTCGTTCCCAGCGTTATTATTATCGCTATTCTGGCCTTTGTAGGCTGGTACGATTTTGGTCCGCAGCCTAATTTAATTTATGCCTTGATAGTCTTTGTTACCGTGCTGATAATCGCTTGTCCCTGTGCTCTTGGCATAGCCACCCCCGTCTCGTTGATGGTAGGCGTCGGCAAAGGAGCGGAAAACGGCATTTTAATCAGAAGCGGAGACGCCCTGGAGACGGCGCAAAAGTTAAACGCTGTTGTCCTGGACAAAACCGGTACTATCACTGAAGGGAAGCCTTCGCTTACTGACGTTATAACCACGAAGGGTTTTAGCGAAGATGAAGTGTTGAGTTTATCCGCCAGCGTTGAAAAGGCTTCCGAACATCCGCTGGGCGAGGCACTTCTGAAAGGAGCCTCGGATAAATCTCTTACGTTGTACGAACCAAAAGAATTCGATGCGGACCCGGGTCATGGCGTAGAGGCGCTTGTGGAAGAGAAAAAAGTACTTTTAGGAAACATCAAGCTTATGAAAAAACATTCGATTGAAGTAGGCGATTTAGAAGAAAGAAGCAAAAAATTGGCCGATGACGGCAAGACTCCGATATTTCTTGCAATTGACGGAAAAGCCGCGGGAATAGTTGCGGTTGCCGACGTTGTAAAACCCGATTCCAAAACTGCTATCGCTCAATTGAAAAAATTAGGACTGGAAGTGGTAATGATAACCGGTGATAACGAAAGAACGGCCATGGCAATAGCTAAACAAGTAAACATTGATCGAGTATTTGCAGAAGTTTTGCCGCAGGAAAAGGCTTTTAATGTACAGAAAATGCAAAATGAAGGCAAAATTGTGGCTATGGTGGGTGACGGACTTAATGATGCACCCGCTTTAGCTCAGGCAGATATCGGATTTGCGATAGGAGCAGGCACGGATGTAGCGATAGAGGCTTCCGATATTACGCTGATTAAAGGAAGCCTGAAAAGCGTTGCTCTCGCTATTGAGCTTTCCAGGGCTACAATGAGAAATATCAGACAAAATTTGGTCGGTGCGTTTTTCTATAACGGACTTGGAATACCGGTAGCGGCGGGCCTTCTTTATCCTTTTTTCGGCATTTTATTGTCGCCGATAATCGCCGGAGCAGCAATGGCTTTCAGCTCGGTTACGGTAGTTTCAAACGCAAACCGTTTGAGAAGATTTAAACCAAAAACTGTTTAACAAACTTTATAAAGAATGGGGTGAAAAATGTCTGCAGATCAAATAATAGTGACTTTAATCGGAATAGCTCTTTCGTTTCTTGTAGGCTGGTATTTCTGGTTTTCCAGGAAAGAAGCCGTTAAAATAAAAACCGCTGATTCGGGTGTCCAGGAAGCGCTTATCAAAGTAAAAGGCGGTTACTCTCCGGATCTGTTGGTTTTTGAGGCTGGAAAACCGATAAAACTCACCTTTTACCGGGAAGAAACAGCGGCATGTTCCGAGGAGGTGATCTTTCCTGATTTCAACAAAAAAGCAACACTGACTCCGTTTAAAAATATCACGGTTGAATTAAATATAGATAAACCGGGTGAGTACAGCTTTCACTGCGGAATGGGAATGCTTAGAGGGAAGTTAATTGTAGAGTAGTTTAATCAGAGACGGAACGTATTTATCGTCAACTGTCCACATCCATTTGGACTTATTCCCCATGCCCCCCGTTAACCCAACGCTATGCTTCAGGGCAGTCTAAACACAATATATTGGTAGTGCCCCGTGTGTCAACTCTCAATTGTCATTCCGGCTTGTCGGGAATGACAATTCAATCCTCCGACATAACAAGGTTGACATGACAGTAGGCTTTTACCCATAAAAAACCCGGATGAGCCAAATAAGTAACTCACAAAGGAGTTATTTCCCCCCGGCCATATTCTCCAGGATTTGTTTTAGCTGGTTCAGCTCTTTTCCGTAACCATCCCAATTGGCCTGTTTCAGATATTCCATTGCCTTGTTGTAGTGGTACAATGCTTGTTGTGCCCTGTCGGACGAGGGGGATATCGATACTCCTCGCAGGGCCTTTTCCGTTTCAACAGGGGAAATGTTCTCTTCCGAAAATACCGATCGCAATGCCTTCTCCAGATTCAACTGCATCTCTAATCTGTCTCTGAACGCTACTATTACCCGCTTGAGTTCAGGCATTTGACTCTGTTCAGACTGGAGATAGACCGGTTCAACATAAATAAACGAGTGCTCAATAGGGATAACCAACATATTTCCACGAATAACCCGCGAACCCTTTTGTCCCCACAAGGTTAGTTTAGAAGAAATATCCGGTTTTTGATTGATTCGCGCTTCAATTTGCATGGGGCCGTAAATGAGCTTTTCCTTCGGCAATCTATAGACGATAAGTTCACCGTAGTGGGGAGCATCACTGCGGGCAGCCATCCACGCAACCATATTATTTTTCTTCGACGGTGTAAGCGGCAGCATCGAAATAAATTCTTCTGAAGTTGAGTTATCTAATTTTGTAATAATGTAATAAGGCCCGTCGGCATGGACCATAAATCTTCCCGATTATAAAACACTTTCGGATCAGTCATATGATATGTGTTGTAAATGAGTGTTTGAGCGAGGAATAGGTCTGAGGGATAGCGAATGTGTTTTTTCAGGAAATCCGGCATCTCTTTTATCGGTTTGAATAAACCGGGGAAAATATTTTGATAGGTTTGGATGATCGGGTCCGACGGGTCTATGACATAATAAGTGACATCGCCATTATAAGCGTTGATGACGACCTTTACCGAGTTCCGGATGTAATTAATGCTGCGTCCCCGTAAGGATTCCGACAGGGGTTTGGAATACGGGTACATATTCGAGGTGGTGTAAGCATCGTGTATCCAGTAAATCATGCCGTCCCGGCCTACGACGGGATAGGGGTCGGAGTCATAAGAAAGGAATGGGGCGATGGTCCTGTCCCGCTCCGTTATGTTTCTGTGGAACATGATACGGCTTTTATTAGTAATGTAATCCGTTAAAAGAATCTTTATATCGGAAAAATCCCAGGCATAGATCAATCGACGGAAAAGGTTTGAAATTCTTACCCCTCCTCTTCCCTGATAATTGTTGTAGACGTTTTGCTCCCCTTTTGGATAATCGAATTCCTTGGTTTTTGTGTGAACGATGACATATTGATCGGTTTCTTCGCCATAATAAATTTGCGGGTATTTTATCGTCAGGGGAACACTTGCCTGAGGCGGGATGTTTTTTA
>QIJG01000184.1 GCA_003232715.1 Nitrospirota bacterium | reverse complement strand
ATGACTATTACTGAAAAGATACTCGCTGCACATGCCGGGAAAAAAGAGGTCTCGCCTGGAGAGTTGATAAATGCAAGGGTGGACCTTATACTTGCAAACGATATAACCGCACCTATTGCCATAAAGGAGTTTAAGAAGATCGGAGCTGAAAAGGTCTTTAATCCTGAGCGGGTGGCCTTTATCCCTGACCACTTTGCCCCTCAGAAAGATATAAAGGCTGCAGAGCAATGCAGGATGTTGAAGCTTTTTTCAAGAGAGCAGGGGCTGGAGCTCTATTTTGAGGTTGGCAGGATGGGGGTCGAACACGCCCTGCTTCCGGAACAGGGGCACGTGGTTCCCGGTGACCTTATAATAGGTGCCGATAGCCATACATGCACATACGGAGCCCTTGGGGCCTTCTCCACCGGCGTTGGATCTACCGACGTTGCAGCTTCCATGGCTACCGGTGAGTGCTGGTTCAAGGTCCCGGAAAGCATGAAGTTTGTCTATTATGGAAGTCTTGGAAAATGGGTCAGCGGCAAGGACCTCATACTTCATACAATCGGAGATATTGGTGTGGATGGCGCCCTTTACAGGGCTATGGAGTTTGAGGGAGAGACGATAAGTGCCCTGCCGATGTTCGGCAGGCTTACCATGTGTAACATGGCCATAGAGGCCGGGGGAAAGAGCGGGATAATTGTCCCTGACGATATAACGGAGGCTTATGTGAAGGGAAGGGCTAAAAGGGAATACAAGTTTTATCAGTCCGACCCTGATGCAGTATATGTGGAGACAAGGGAGTATGACTGCTCAGTTATTGAGCCCCTGGTTGCCTGTCCTCATCTGCCCTCCAATGTAAGACCTGCCAAAGAGCTGACTGATATTACCATAGATCAGGTTGTGATAGGGTCCTGTACAAACGGACGCATTGAAGATCTCAGGGATGCCGCAGAGGTAATTAGGGGCAGAAAGGTCAATCCCGATGTTCGTATGATCGTTATTCCGGCAACCCAGGCCATCTATAAGCAGGCCCTGAAGGAGGGATTGATTGAGGTCTTTATTGATGCTGATGCCGTGGTATCAACACCAACATGCGGTCCCTGCCTGGGCGGTCATATGGGGATCCTTGCAAAGGGGGAGAGGGCTGTTGCCACCACAAACAGAAACTTTGTGGGAAGGATGGGAGACCCTGGAAGTGAGGTCTATCTCTCAAACCCTGCGGTGGCTGCTGCAACGGCCGTACTTGGCAGGATCGGATTACCTGAGGAGATAGGCCTTTAAAATAGTCTGTTAGCCTTGCAATAATTGGAATTTAATGCCCAAATCCGTCAATAAGACGTAATCTCTTCATTTGTTGCTTCCCATTTTAAAGAAAAAGCTATGCCGGTGGCAATTGCAGAGGAGAGGCAGACTTGATTATCTCCGGCGTAACCCTTACAATAAACTATACAGAGTCTGTGTACAAAATCGAGCAGTTGCCGTTTTTCCGTCGTTCCCCGACAGCATTCGGGATTGCTGGAATGACAAATAACTGTAATTTAGTAAGTATCAGTGATTCCGGGTTATTCGAGGATATCATACTGAATATAAACCTGGAAGGAGAATAACTTTTGACAGAAAACACACCCCTGAAAAAAACCAATGACTTTCTCTGCAACTTTGTAGTGGAACCCCTGTTAGTGATAAGCAGGGCGGGAAAGGTTATAGCTTTCAACAAGGCCTTTACTGAGATCCTTGGGGTGGAGGAATCATCCATAAAAGAGAGGGATTTCAGGGAAATAGAGGCATTATCAAGTTTCTGGCCTTCTGTGCAACATTGTCTCAATACATGTGAGGACATTAAGGACAGGCTGCGTATCGGGGAGATTGAGTATGAAGTCACAATTCATCCCGCCACTTCAACTGACGGCAGGGAAATTCTGAGTCTGCTCTTCTATGACGTATCACAGTATCTGACAGTAGAAAAGGAGCTTGTAAAACGTAATCGTGAGCTAATGGTTATTAATACACTTTCAGGTGCGTTTATATCCTCATATGATATTGACAGGGTCTTTAATGACCTTCTGGAGAAGGTATTAATGATAACTGATTTCAGTGTAGGATGGATAATGTTGACTGACAACAGCGGCCTCATACTCAAGAGTCACGCAGGGGTTTCCCTTAATTTCCTGAAGGCAAGCTTGATGAGTTTGTCTGGTCAATACTGGATGCTGCAGAGCCGTTATATATACTTGAAAAGGATCAGGTCAAGAACTTTCATCATATTAAAAAAGAGGGAGTTGTCTTTCTGGGAGCAATACCCCTGAAGGTATCAAACTCGATATCGGGCATGCTGTTTCTTGCCAGCAGGTCTGAAAGGGTTTTTGACTTTGACCTCGCATCCATGATGGCCCTTGTGGGCAACCAGATATCCCTGATAGTGGAGAAGATCAAACTTTTTGAGGAGACAAGGAGGCTCTCTATAACTGATGACCTGACCGGTCTCTATAATGTGAGATTTTTCTACCGCTCCCTTGAGTCGGAACTCGCAAGGGCAAGGCGGTATAAGGATGTCTTTTGCCTTGTTATCTTTGACATTGATGACTTTAAGGTAATAAATGATACCTATGGCCACCAGGTTGGAGATGATATCCTGAGAGAGGTGGCTGAGATTATCCTGAATTCAGCGAGGCAGACCGATGTTGTCGCAAGGTACGGCGGAGAAGAGTTTGTTATCATTCTTCCGAGGACATCCAAGACAGAGGCCCTTCTTCTTGCCGACAGGATCAGGGAGCGGGTGGAGGAAAATGTTTTCAACAAAAATAATACAGTAAAGATACATATAACCATAAGTGGTGGTATATCAGGATTTCCGGAGGATGGTAAATCCGCAAAAGACCTCTTGTATACCGCTGATATGGCGCTTTATCGTGCCAAAGGATCAGGGAAAAAACAGGTTGTCTGCCACTCGGATAAACCGTCATAAATTTTTATCCAGGTATCTTCATTCATCTGTTATAATATCACATGATTCAGGCGTTTAAAAGACCGGAAAGTCTTAAGGATGTGCCGTTCAGATTCTGTCCCGGATGCGGGCATAGTTTAGTGCACCGTCTTATTGCAGAGTGTGTTGACGAACTTGGGATAAGGGAAAGGACCATAGGCATAGCACCTGTTGGTTGTGCCGTTTTTGCCTATGATTATTTTAATTTTGATGTAATAGAATGTGCACACGGAAGACCCCCTGCAGTTGCTACGGCCTTAAAAAGGGTGATGCCCGGCAATGTTGTCTTTTCTTACCAGGGAGATGGCGATCTTGCCTCTATCGGACTGGGGGAGATTGTCCATGCAGCCAACAGGGGTGAAAACCTCTCGGTCTTTTTTATAAACAATGCTACCTATGGTATGACCGGTGGACAAATGGCACCGACTACGCTGGTGGGACAAAAGACTACAACCACTCCAGCCGGCCGTGATCCGAAGAGCCATGGCTACCCCCTTCCCATGGCCGAGATACTCGCGACCATCAAGGGTGCTGTTTTTATAGCCAGGACAGCTATTGACGGAATAAAGGGCATAAAAGAGACCAGGAGATTAATAAAAAAATCTTTCCAATACCAGTTGGAAGGCAAGGGGTTCAGCATGATTGAGATTTTATCTCCATGTCCGACTGTCTGGAAAAAAAACCCGGTGGAATCACTGCAGTGGTTATCAGGTCATATGGAGTCAGTTTACAGGACAGGGATCTTAATAGACAGGTACGGGGAGTTGCAGGATTGGAAAAAAGCATAACCATTGCAGGCTCCGGCGGACAGGGTATCCTGTTATTGGGCCGGCTGATTGCACATACATTAATGATCGAGGGTAAAAATGTAACATATTTCCCATCCTACGGGGCCGAGATTAGAGGAGGGACTGCTAATTGTACTGTAGTAGTGTCTGATGATTTAATCGGGTCTCCAGCGGTCATGAATCCTGATATTCTGATTGTTTTTAATTGTCAGTCTCTTGAGAGGTTTCTGTCCAGGCTGAAAGGGGGGGGGATTCTGTTCTATGATTCCTCGTTAATCACAGATGATGGATGCGGCAGGCTCTCTATGCTGGATGAGAGTTCCGACTTTCATTCTTTTGGAGTAGAGGCATCAGGGAAGGCTGCAGGACTTGGCTCAATAAAGTATGCAAATATGGTAATGTTTGGTGCATTCCTTGGAAAAACCGTTATCTCAGACCTTTCCAGGGCTGAAAAGGCCCTCAGGGCACTGTTATCAGAAAGACACCTCGCACATATTCCGGGAAATATTAAGGCGATAAAAGTCGGTTATGAGTTATAAAAAACCCGCAAACCTCGACTCCTTACGGATTAGAAAGGCCGGCACACGGGATGTCAGGGAGATCCATCGTCTTGTCAATTCTTTTGCAAAGAGAGAACAGATGTTGCCGCGCTCGCTCAACGAGATTTATGAGACCCTCAGAGATCATATTGTATGTGAAGGCAATGGTGAAGTAACAGGTGTTTGTGCATTGCATATACTCTGGGAGGACCTTGCAGAAATAAGGTCTCTGGCTGTAAAGGTGGAGGCCCGGAGACGGGGAACAGGAAAAAGGTTGGTAAAGAGTTGCGTTTCAGAGGCAAAACGACTCGGCATCGAGCGCATCTTTGTTCTTACCTACAATCCTGTTTTTTTCAGGTCCCTCGGGTTTGTCGATATAGACAAGTCGGAGTTGCCGCAAAAGATATGGGGAGACTGTCTCAGATGTCATAAGTTCCCGGAATGTGACGAATTTGCCTTGATTAAGAAGGTGTGAGGTTGATTTCTATGTAAGATTTCTCTCTCAGTTTTTTAACGAGTTTCGTGAGGCGTTTATTTACCTCCCTTTCCCTCAGAAGTCTCTCAATGTCATCCCGGACGTTGTCTATCGGGGTCTTTCCGAACCTTTCCCTGTTTTCATTATAGAACCTTTCGATCTCTTCCGGGGTAATCTTTATAAAAAACCTGACCTTTATATCTACATACTCTTTAATAAGTTCATCGTCGGATTTACCGCGTAACCGGATCCTCTTTGCCTCCCTGAGCAGGAGCCTTCGGTTAATCAAGGTATTTATAGCCTCTTCCTCAGAAAGCCCGGGTGTTAACTTTTCGGCCTTTTTGATGTATTGCGTAAAATCCGTCAGGGTAATAGCCTCATCATCAATAAAGGCAACAACCCTGTCAATAAGTTCAGCAGATGAAACTTGCAGGAATGCCGTCAGTACCAATATCAGTGTTAGTACTATCGTCATGATGTAGTTGTTGTATCTGGAACCCGCAACGCTATCATCAGAATGCATGTCCGATACTGAAATGTAGCTCTCCCGCACTTTCACCCTCCTTTCTGTCAAGTTTATGCCCATAGTCGATCCGTATAGGCCCAACAGGTGTCCTGTATCTTATACCCAGCCCGGCTGTATATCGAAAGTTCAGATCCATATTGACGGTTTTTGTCCAGACATTCCCTCCGTCAAGAAATACGACAATGCTAAAACCCCTTCCAATATAAGTTCTCAGTTCAATATTGGACATCAGAAAAGCATTGCCACCGGTTGGTGTACCATTTTTACCTTTTGGTCCGAGGGTATCCTGTTCAAAACCCCTTACAGTATTCCTTCCTCCGAGGAAGAATCTCTCAACAATGGGAAGTTGTCTTGTGTCTGCAAATCCCTGAGCCGCCCCCCCCTTAACAGCAAGGGCAAGAATAAACCGTCTTCCGAGTCTCCTGTAACTACTTCCATGAATAGTCAATTTTACAAAATCCGTTTCTCCAAGGAGATAAGTGCTTGCAATCTTCAGGGATGCACCGATTAATACCCCCCTGGCAGGGTCAAAAGGGTTGTCCCTGGTATCATAGAGTGCACCGGTACGTATGCTGCTGATAGCGAGTGTCCCTTCGTCCTCTCTTGATAAAACAACATCCGGTTTTAGATCAAAGGTCTTGACGAGGGAGAAGTCATAGGCAACCTGTGCCTTCATGTGATTGGTAATGTTTTTTTCAATTGATACTCCGTAAGAGTTTTTCTGCATTCTGTACCAGACCTCTCCGGTATCGATACTCTTTTCCGTACGGTCCTCTATGAGGAGGAATGTGTTGAAGACAACCGGTTTTCCAAATAGATAGGGTTCATGATAACCAAGAACAAATCTTTTCTCCAGCATACTCAGTTCCCCTCTGAGATGTATCCTCCTGTTCATCCCCCACAGGTTTCTGTAACTAATGTCAATGGAGCCTCTCAGACCTTCATAGTCATCATAACCAACACTGAATTCAACTACACCCGGATTGCGTTCACTGACAGTTATAACGATATCACGTTTGTTGTCCTTTTTACCAAGTAGTTTAATATTAATATCTTTAAAGAGACCGAGACCATAAAGACGTTTTGTCCCTTCTAAAAGCAATTTGTAGTTAAAAGGTTCGCCTTCTTTATGAATGAACTCCCTTTCAATGACCTCGGTCCTGGTAAACATATTGCCCCTGACTATTGTTTTCCCGAAATATTCCCTTTCACCTTCCTTAACCCTGAATATGACTTTCACTGACTGCCCTGATAACCTGGTATCAACAGAGACATTTATATCTCTAAAGCCTTGTTCCTTATAACTGTCGGTCAAACGCTTTTTTGCATCTATTATATCCAGTTCATTATAGGGGGCACCTTTTTTAATGTTTAAAATACTATAGACCTCTTTATCAGTAAAAAAAGTATTGCCTTCGGCTATGACCTTACCAATCCGGAACCGCTGCCCCTCGTTCAGGATAAATCTTATATCCACTGTTCCTGTTTCCCCGGATATATTGATTGCAGTCTCCACAATCTTTGCATTCAGATAACCCAGCGCCCTGAAAAGGCCTGTTATGGTTTCAGAGTCCGATTTTAAAAGATCGGGATTATAAGGATCTCCCTCTTTCAGGTTTATAACATTTTCAAGCATCTTTTCAGTGATAGAGTTGTTCTCAAATTCAATCTTCCGTATTTTATATGCCTTCCCTTCGTAAATGAAAAAGGTAAGAGAAATAGTCTTTTCATTCTCGGTCCTTAAAGGTGCAACCTGGGCATAAATAAATCCCTTTTGATGGTAAAGAGAGAGTATTTTTGCTGAGACTTCTTCAATTAACTCATCGTCAATCTCTTCTGCTTCACTGAAGGGCATTATCTTCAGAAGTCTTGATGTACTTATCTCCGTATTTCCGTTTATCTCAATCTTAAGCATCTTGCCCGGAGAGACAGGAATTGTCAGAAGACCCTCAGAAAACGTAAAGGGGCCGACTATTGGATCAAGATACCCCTTTGACTTCAGGTATTCCCTGATTCTCACCAGGTCTTTTTTTATCTTTTCAACGTTATATATATCTCCGGGTTCAACGTACATTTTCTGTTGCAGCCATTGATCAGCGCCCTTGATTTCAATCTTTTGGATAACGAGAGGTTCACCCTCGTTGACTTTGAGTTTTATCACCACTCTGTAAGGTTTTGGAGCTTTTTCCACAGTCAACGATAGTGATGCCTCCGGAAACCCAATCAGTCCGAGGGAGTTTTTGAGTTTTTTCCTGGCTGCCTCAATGAGGTCATAGCGCATTATGCCGTCCTCTTTCAGGAGAAACATTTTTTTTATCTCCCTGCCTGAAAGGTACCGGTTGCCTGAGGCCTTGATTTTATAAATGTATTCGCGTTCCCTTATCTGAATGAGGAGGGTCTTTTCAGGTACATAACTAACTGCAATATCCTCAAATATACCCTTTCTGAATGCCCTCTTTATCCCCTCATTGATTGTCCTTATGTCTATCAATCCCGGACGGATATTCATCAAATAGAGAAGTTCGTCTTTACTGCACGAGGCAAGTCCTTTAATGATGATCTTCTCTACAAGGAAACCCTCCGCGGCTTGAGCTTTTAAAGGAAGAGTCAGGAAAGAGGGAACTATCAGAAGAGTAAACAGCAGGCAGCAGGCACTACGCACTAATTTCCTCACCCGACTTTCTACTCTCATCTGAACTCCACTCTGAACTTTATATCAGCGCCGAGGGTTCCGAGCTCATCCCGTTCCCCGACAAGGGATATATTGTCACTCAGGAAAAACTCCACTTTCAGGGACTGTTCAGTAGCATTGCCTAACGAAGTTGTATATGTCACATATAGCCTGTTGGCAAGAAGTCTTTTTGAGACCGTAATCTTTGGTCCGATTGTACCTGTAGTTTCAGAGACGTAAGGTTCTACCTGTATTCTGTCAAAGCCCGTAATATTTCTCAGTCTCTCTTCAAGTGTTTCCTGAAGTTTTCCCGTCAAAAACGATGCAGCCTCGGAGGCTCCGATTCCGCCTTCAAATCCTTTCAGTTTGGAGCCAAGCTCTCCCACGGTCAGGAGGCTCAGGATGTCTATCTCATCAAGCAAAGGTTCGGAAGAGAGGGAAAGGTTAAACTGTTCCGCATATCCTTCCAGAGAGAGATGTATCTGATACTCCTTTACCCTTGTGCTGGCAACAATATCAAAAAATGGATTTATCCTCGCCGGATCGGTAAAGTCAGCACTGGCATTTATTATGGTAAATTCATTATTCCTGAAACCCCTTTCAGCTCTACCCGTCCTATCAGGGAGGGATTCTTCAATGTGCCCAATATCACAAGGTCTATCCTTGCAGGAGCCGTTGCAAGGTTATTGTCTATTATTATATCCTTATCACCATAAAGGTTGATGTTAAGATCAATGGTATCAAGAAAACTGTACTGTTTTTTTTGCAGGGCAGGTTTTTTTGCACTGAGGATCCAGCTTCTCCATTCGATATTCCTTGTATATCTGCCCCTCAGTACCTTCATGTCTCCAATCAGGTATATGCCCTCCCGTTTCTTTGCCAGTACCAGTTCCCCTGATAGCTTGAAAGAAACCCCTTCCTGAGGGTATAAGTTGATCTTTTTTACAACAGCTTCAAGATGGTAATCCCTGAGTTTCAGGCCCTTTAGCTGACCAACGCCCCTTATACTTATGTCTCCGGATGCAAACCTGCCTGACAGGGTATCAAGGACTATTCTGTTTTCATCAATATAGATATACCCCTTTACGGAAGAGAACCTGTTAGGGATCCCGGTTACGGCAATTGAAGTCCCCTCGATTGACAGCCCCCCATTAATTACGGGATCAAGCCACTTGCCCTTTATGGCAAGGACGAAGTCGGAATAGCCCCTTATATATTCCAATCCGGAGATAAATCCCTCTAATGGACTGAGATAGGCCCTTCCGTCTATTGTCATGTCATATCCTCTCTCAAGGTCGAGGTTGCCATTTATCCTGAGAACAGCAAGTCCTGTCCTCAGGCTGAAAGAGTTGAACTCAATCTTTGAACCGTCAATTTTCAGCAAAATATCTTTCGTATTTGTGAAGTTCTGCTCATAGAGATTAAGCTTAAGACTTTTTAACAGCACATTGCCCTTCACAGAACTGGAAGTCCCGGAGAGGTTTATCTCTCCCTTCAAGGAGAGAAAGAGGTCCTCAGGCACATTCTTCAGGAATAAGAGTACTATGTCATTGTATGACCCTTCCTCTATATCTATCCTGACCCGCCATGGCAGATCTCCGGAGGTAGCCATGCTTCCGGCAATTGAGACCTGTTTCCTGAATAACCTGCCCGTAAGGGTAACCTCACGGTCCTTAAGTCTCAGATGGATATCACCTAAATCCGGTTGAATGGGAGTCTCTGTTCCGGTTGGTCCACTGTCTTTGGTCACCTCAAGCATGCCATTGAATTCTCCCTCAGGAGATTTTAATGAACCACCCACATTCAGGGTTCCCCTGATACGAAAGCCCCGCGGTAATTTTCCGGCAATATCATCAGAGACAAGGGAGACCGCAAATCCCTCGCTCTTTATAACCCCGGCGCTCGAGATGGAGAGTGCACCCCTTAAAAAAGAGGTACCTTTTGTAAAGACAAAGTTTGAGAGGTTAAACCCTCTGCTGCTGTATTTGAAGTCTGTTTTCAGATCTGTATAAATACCCTTTATTTTCAGTTCTTCGGTCTCTGTATGGCCGTCCAGGATTAGGTTCTTTAAGTGCCCGGTAAGCCTGAAGTCCCCGGATAATATACCTTCTGCCTCATCTGCTATCCCAGAGGATACTTGATCCTCAGTGGATACCGGCTTCAGTGCAATCCATTCCTTAAGCTTGTCAAGGGGTAATCGAGAAAAAGTGCCGGAGAGAGAGAACTTTGGATCATTGAAGGTAAATAGTTCAGATTCAAGGGTCATTACCGTACCCTTTAAGGAATAAACCGTATCCTTCAGCCTCCCCTCAAGGCTATTAATTGTCAACCCCCTCTTTCTGTATGATATTATGGCATCAAAACATCCCAGCGGCCGGTTCATATAGGAGAGGTTGCACAGGCTTATGTTGCCTGAAACCTCAGGGTCATTTATCAACCCTGTAACATTGCCCTCAAACCGTCCGGTTCCTTTTATCAGCCCATCTTTATAATATATTTCGTTAAGGTCTTTTGTTGAAACAAGGGCCTTCAGCCTGAGGATCCCTTTCCTGAAGTCCAGGAATCCCCCGGATGCAAGCCTGGTCTTCTCAGATGAGGCCTTAAGGTCTGTTAATGTAAGCACATGCCCTTTCATGCGGAAGGAACCACTTGCCTTTTTTATCTTTTTGAGGAATGATGTCTCGGATGACTTACCGTTGGCAGCTGTTTTTTTGTCCGTTTGAAACGCCTTGTATTGAAACGTGCCCCAGGGCTCAAATGCCCGTCCCTCTGATTGCAGGATACCTGTAACGTTGCCGGGTGGTAATCCGGGATCCCATTTAATCAGTTTCAATATATTGTGACTGTCAAGGGATTCCGCCTGAACCTTCAGGAAAAATCTTGTTGGTCTTGAAAGGTAGATCTTAACCCCTACAACAGCATTCCCGTTATAAGCCGTGACTTTGCCGTCGTGAAATTGCAGCACCTTTTCCTTATAAGAAATCCTGGATTTTACGCTGTCAACATCAATGCCGTAAATATGCCCACCCTTCATCTCAACCTTGAGTTGTGCTACCGGGTTCATTACAGGACCCTTTACAGTACCTGAAAAACCGGCAAACCCCCGTAGAGGAACATGCTGTTTAAGGAGTTCCATGAGGGTTTCAAGATATATATTGCCCTTCACGTCAAGGTTAACGGACAACCCCTGAAGAAAAGTGACGGCAGAGTCAGGAGATTGGGGGTTGGAGGTTTTGTTGATAACTCCTGCCTTCCACTGAACCTTTCCACTTGCCGTTATGCTGCCTGCGCTATTTTTTTTGAGCAAAAATAAATCCGACAATGTCTCTATTGACACACCTGTCTTTAGCGAACCTTCAAGGATATTGTTCTTCAGTTGGCCTGTCAGATTCAGGTATGAATCTCCGCTTTTAAACTCAAGGGTTTTTAACCGGACACTCTTATCTGAAAGCGATAACAGCATATGCAGGTTTCCATTGATAATATCCCTGCCTTGGCGGATAAGGTTGAGCTCTGCGTCCCTGAGATTCAGGGACATCCGTTTCATATTTCCTTCAGCCCTTATGTTATGAAGAGACAAAACAAATTTCTTTTCAGGATCAGAGACCCTAATGCCGGACTTCTTCAGCAGTATGCTCCCAAACTTTATCCTCCAGCCCGACGTTTTAATCCCTGATTTTTTTTCAGCCATTAATCCAGCCGCACCCTTTAGAGACTGAACGGTAGTCCCATATTGAAGACTATCAATGGCAACAACGGAGACATAAAGTTCACGGCTCAGAAGCGGCAGAACTTCAATATAAAATCTGGTTTTTTTTATTGAGAGAGTCTCTTCCCCCTCTTTGTCGGATACTAAAAGATCGTCAACGCCTACAAAAAAAGGGAATAGATTTATGTATATCCTTTTAGCTGTAACCCTCTGACCGGAGAGACGTGAGAGTTCGGGCAAGGCTATCCGCTTCAGGTGGTTTGACATAAAAGGAGATCTTATATAAAAAAATGCCCCGGTTATAAGGATTACCAGGACAAATATAGATGTCACTAAGAGTAGCTTTTTCCTTTTCACTGAAAATATCACTCTCTTTGTAAGCCCGGAGGCTACCTCATATTTTTATCCACCGTTATGAGCCATTGGTACATAATGGTTTCATTCCATGCATTAGCCACGAATTAAAACGATGTGCTCAAAGCATACAACATTGCAGTAAGAAACACTGGAGTTTTGAAGTGCCGACGTCCTGATTTTTCATTTCTCCATCCCATCAACCCTCTGTTAATCCAATGTTTTACCTCTGCATTTACGGCAGTGATATATTATGGCATTTTTGACTAAAAGAAATCAGAGAGAGAAATGCGGAAAATATCCTGTGTGTTTTCATTTTGGAAGCTTCTTATCTATAATAGACGTGGTTGCAACAGGTGGACCATAAAATAAAAAACATACCGGAGGGTTCTATGGTATCGGAGAGAGGTTCTATGGTATCGGAGAGAGCAAAGAGGGTCAAACCCTCACCAACACTTGCTATGGATACAAAGGCAAAGGAGATGAAGTCACAGGGTATTGATGTGATAAGTTTCGGCGTCGGAGAGCCGGACTTTGATACACCTGATAATATAAAAGAGGCTGCCATCAAGGCGATAAGGGATGGTCATACAAAGTACACCCCTGTAGGCGGAATCCCGCAACTCAAGGATGCAATAACAGAAAAGCTCCGGAAGGATAACGCTCTTTCCTATAAAAAAGAAGAGATTATAGTCTCATGTGGAGCAAAACACAGCCTCTATAATATAGCCCAGGCCATCCTGAGTCCGGGGGATGAAGTTGTCATACCTTCTCCATACTGGGTCTCTTACCCGGCACAGGTACTCCTGAATGACGCAACCCCTGTTTTTGTCAAGACCCGTGAGGAAGATGGTTTTATGCTTAATCCCGATGAATTGAAGGAATATATTACCGAGAGGACAAAGGCCATCATACTGAACTATCCCTCTAATCCCACCGGCCTTGGTTATAACAGTTCAACACTTGAGGCAATTGCGGATGTTGCGGTAAAGAGCAATATTTACATCATCTCCGATGAGATATATGAAAAACTCCTTTATGACGGTACGGAGCATATCAGTATTGCCTCTCTGTCGGAGGAGGTCAAGGCATGTACAATCCTGGTAAACGGCCTCTCAAAATCTCATGCCATGACAGGATGGAGAATCGGCTATGCGGCAGGGCCGGAAGGTATCATTAAGGCCATGACCAAGATTCAGAGTCAGTCTA
>QIJG01000022.1 GCA_003232715.1 Nitrospirota bacterium | reverse complement strand
GGTTGTTCCGCAGCCGGTACAGGACAGACAAGATTATTGCGGAAAGGTCTGCCGGTACTCGGAAACGTCTTAAAATTTACGGCACAGGCCGGGAATAGAGTAATCAAATTGCGGGCAATACTGCTATCCAGTTCATCCGGTTCCGGCATAACAAAACCATTTGTCGATAAAACCATTCTTGCACTACGATAAATCTGGTAGCATAAGAGTTGGATGCCGTAAAGAATGGCCAGAAGAACGGATATCGGCAGAGACAGGAGTAACGTCAGCAACAGGTCAATCAGGTTTCTGAGGGTTTCGAGTGACCAGAGAATTAATTCCCCCAAGTAGTTGAGCCAGGAGGCAACTTCCTCAAAAAATTCTTCATAGCACTCTCTGGAACTTGAAGTAAGTCCAAAGGAGAAAATATCTTCACGAGGAAGGCGGGGAAGGCGGTGGACTGAAACTGTCGAGGGCATCAGCCAGGATATCGGCCACACCGGAAAACGGCTCTTCCGGACGCTCAACGGCCATATTTTCCATAAGCTTCAGCACCTTGTAGAAAACTTCATATGTGGTATCAATCTGATCCCGTGTATAGAACCCGTCACCCTGAAGTTTCTTTGGATGGTCAACCCCGGCATACGTTTCCTTGAAATACGTTTCCTTGAATGCATTATGGATCAGATCACCAACATCTGATGGAAGATTTTCCGGAAGTCCAAGCCTGGCAAAGAGCGTCTGATTAATGCTTTCACCATTGTAATATCTTGCATATTTCCAAGTGTCCTGAAAGTTTTCTGCTGTCACGTGACGGTGAACGTTCAGGCGGTATGCAGTTCCAACAATCTGATTCACGTAAGCATGTCCCGTCACATCGGTAGCGATATGAGACAGATATCCAAAGGCAAAGGCTTTCTGACGCTCGCTATTGGCGCCATGCACAAGATTCCACGCAAACTTCCCGGTTCGTCTGTAGTGCAACATATCAAACCAGTACCATTCCTTCTCATTTTTGTTTTGCTGAAGGTCGGGCACAAACATCTGAAAGAACTGCTGAGAGAGAGAACCGACACCGGCAGAATCCGTTAAAAGGTTTGCACCCTCCAGGACACCGGCAAAGAGACCGGTACCCACTGCCGACTTGAAAAGTGAGGAGGTCTCTTCAATTTCTCTTAATAGGCGTCTGATTAACTCAACAGTGTTGGGGGCCAGCGTTTCAACCAAATCCTCAACCGGCTCGACAACGGCATCCTTTATTTCCCGTATCGGCTTGACAATCCTGTTATATATCTCCACTACTTTCTCGATATTCCCGTATAGCTTATAAAGCTTGTCTACTATCTCATAATCCGGCCCCCAAAAGAATAAATCAGGTCCAATAGAACCCATCAAAGCTGAAGGTATTTCAGCTTGTATAGTATCAGCAGCACTCGTTGCCGGATTATTACCCAAGGCATAAAGCTCCGGAACGGCTTCTTTTAAAACAATATGATGTATTCCATATTTGGGCATTGACTTACCTCCTTTTCAGTAATGTACAGAAGTTATATGGTCATTATATTGCTCAAACAAATGAAAACCCCGTGGGTCTAAAAAGGGATCAAAGCAAACCCCTACTATCCTGCCATGAGCCAACAGGCGGTTCCAATTTAGCTTCACGCCAACCGTTTGCCCGGGATTAATGGTTATAATCCTGTAATCACATAATTTATACTCTTTACGTGGATGGGTGTACCCTCCGGGTCCTTCGTAAATTTCTACATAGGATGCAAAGCTTATCCCGTTGCCTTTGTTGGTTACTCTGACGGTAACCGTTGCTGAGTCTCCTATATTGAGATCTCTTATCTCCGGACCAAAATTCGATGTACACTCCAAGCGTGGGGATATAAAACCCTTATCACAATTATAATGAAAATCCACCGGGTGTGTTTTGATATAATCATGGATGAATTCTTTCCATTTTCCCGGTTCGGGTGTAGGAACGATTACGGTACCAGGTGCGTCTTCACCCAACTCGTCATGCGGGATTTCGATTAAAAAGAATTCCCGGCGTCCGGCGTTAAACCTGATATGTCTTTTAGTTGTATAGATAGTTTTATCACCAACTCGACCAGGGTCTTTGGCTGTTGCGTTTCCAAAAATATCGAGGTAAATATCCGGGCGTTTTTCAAATAATTCCTGAAAATCCTTACCTTCGTACCCAAGTGCAAAGGTTCCATTCGAGGCGGTTATCGCATCTCCAAGAAGGTCGCTAACAAACATATCCTTGTCAAAGGCACGTACCAATAAACCTGGAACCGGTCGCTTACTTTCTTTTTCTCGTACAATCCCGGTAATTGTAAACTCCATAAACCACCTCCTTTCATGGGTAACAGGTTAATATTTCATTCCTTGTCATGGTTTTTAAGTGGTTTGAGGTTTGCAGACCGCACAGAGTATCATAGTGTCAGGCACTGACCAGGGAATAGATACCTCATTCAAAAATTTTATTCATCCTGCGTCGAATGATAGTTATAAAATTGCCTGGCCGTTCTCCCGCTTTTTGAAGCCCTGATGGTTGCAAATAATTTTGCAGCCTCATGAAGCTCCTCTCTGCCACCTTTGATGTTGGGGAAATAACTATCTACTATTTTTAAGTATCCATCCATATTCGGTTGATAAAATGATAACCACAAACCAAATCTATCTGAAAGTGACATTTTTTCCTCGACTGTATCAGAGTAATGCACCTCACCATCAACAACCTTTGTATCCAGGTTATCTTTCATATACTCCGGCATCAAGTGCCTTCGATTTGAGGTTGCGTATAATATTACATTTTCAGGAGGTAATTCAATTGAACCGTCAAGTACAGTTTTTAACACTACGTATGTATTTTCATTTTCTTCAAATGAAAAATCATCACAATAAATAATAAATTTCTGAGGGAGTCCCCTTATCTCATCTACTATATCCGGTAGATTGCGCAAATCATTTTTAAAAACTTCTATCAAGCGCAACCCTTTGGGTTGAAACTCATTTAAAATCGCTTTGACAAGTGAAGATTTGCCCGTACCTCTTGCCCCCCACAGCAATGCGTTATTTGCAGGCTTATTGGCAATAAATCTCTCAGTATTTCTTACCAATTCATCTTTTTGATGGTCTATACCAATCAATGAGTTTAGTGAAACAGGGTCGATTGAGATAACCGGGCGTAACCGAAGTTTTTGTTGCCTCCATATAGCTGCATATGTTTCATTCCAATCAATCTCCATATAATTCACCTTTTAAAGGCGATAATTACAAAAAATAACGTGAAGTAAATAGTATTATAGAGTTTGCTGTATAATACCAAAATCACCATAAAAAATGGTCAACCATAACAATCAACGGGCAGGCGGGGGCAACGGATTTTTTCCGGATATCTACCATGTTTGATATTTCACCTGTCACCTGTCTGCCATCTGAACAGGCAGATAAAAACTCATTATACAAAATCTCTCAATTGCTGAAATTGCTTCAGGAATTGTCAAGTTCACACTTCACGGCAAACGGTTAAAATTCAATTCTAAAATCCCCCCTACCCCACCCTTCACTAAAGTTGGAGGAGGAGATTTGTTTTTTTCGAGAGCTTGCGGGACATCCTACTACGAAATTCGACGAAACAGTATCGTTGCCTCAAGCAAGAAGTGGGAATGGTTGAAAATGTTGAGACCTGCCGCTTTATTTTTTTAACGAGTTGAACTTTTCAGTGTATTGCAGGACTACCCACACGAAGGCGGAATGGCTCCATGTGAGTGGTGAAACCGAGAGGGGAGAGCCGGTTAGAGGGTGTACCTGCTCGGCAAGCACACCGGAAGGAAGCGCATTCTTTCCGCACCATTCAAGGTAAGGAAGGGCTTCGTGAAGTTCCTCGAGGTTGTCAGCACGAGCGATAAAGTACTCCCCTAACCAGAGCGTTGAGATAAACCATGGATTGCCGGGGATGCCCTTTGGGCTATCATCCGATAGTTGATAGATGTCATTCTGGTATCGGGCACAACCTTCAATCGGAGTTTTGAGCCATAATTGCCGGCGTATCGCCTTCATTGTTTCGACCATCCGTGGGTCGTCATGGGGCAATGCCCCCAGAGTAGCGAGCCCCATCAGACTGACGTCAATCACTTCATCAAGTTCATAGCCCTTGTCCTTCCTGTAACCTGAGCGGGCATATCTCTTCAGTCCGGGGTGATACAGATGCATGACAAGCCCTTCCTTCATTTGTTCGGCTACAGTCTCATATTCTTCGGCCAGGGAGGTATCCTGAAAGAGTCTCGCAAAATTTGCCGCTGCCCTTAGCCCCGCAATCACCGCTGCAACGGTAAAGGAGTGCACCCCGTAACGCTCTTCCCAGAGATCATAGGAAGGTATAGGCAACAGGGTTTCGGGATCCCGGTACGTTACAAGAAAGTCCGCTGACTTTTTTATGAATTTATTGTAGAAAGGCCTGATGAATTCTATGTCTTTCGATCTCTGATAATGTATCCAGAGCGCCCAGAGAATCAAAGCTGTTGAGTCTTCCTGTATGGGAAGCACCTCTTTTCCATCTACTAACCATGGGTGCCAGTTACTTGCCAGTGATTTATCAGGATTATAATGCTGGTAAAGGTATCCTTCCTCTGACAGAACACGGGAGCAGAAGTCGAAAAATTTCATACACACATTCAAGTATCCCGCCTTTGCCAGGGCAGCGGCTACAAAGGCCCCATCGCGGCCCCACATATAAGAATATGTATCTCTTCCAAAACGGACTATATCAGAGTCGTTTGCAGCTATTATAGCTCCACGGTTGTCGATCTGTGTTCTTAAAATTAGAAGGCTTATGTTGAAAATCTCGGTGACTGTTTTGGGCAGGTCTCCAAATGATCTGGCCTCTTTTTGCACCCATGCTTTCCAGTAATCCGATGACCGTTTGATCAGTCTTTGAGGCGTCTTCTCAATTACATCCCGGTTGAGTTGGGCAACCTCATTGTAATGCTTGCCTGCTGCAATCCAGTAAAAACACTCTGCCTTCCAGCCGGGGGACAGGTTCAGCCATATTCCTATTGTTGAATCGGCAGAGCCCCAGGAGATCGGGTTCCCGCTGAGTTTACCGTCCTCGGCATCTCTCCATGTTCCTTCCCTTCCACCCACCTCCTTGTCTCCGCAGGCATAGTAAGTCACACCGGGCTTTCCGGTCCCGGAACAACTAATGAGAAAGTAGCGGTTGGCTTTATAGTGTATGATTGAACGTGTTCGCGGATCAAAATAAGCCGTATCACCTATATCATTGCCGTAAAGGTGAAAGTCGTGGCTGAAAAAGAGCCTTACGTGACGCTCCTTACCTTGCAGGTTCTTCACCTCAACCTTTTTCATATATACGTTCAGGTCTATGTCAACCACATCATGGCAATGCAGTTCTATCCCTATTGCCGTGTTTCTCAGCACTACATTGGTAACAAGGCTGTTATCATGATATCGCAGGTTCTTTTCCCATTCCGGACCCATCCATGAGCAGCGTCCATCCACCCACACCCCAAAATGGAAGGGATTTCCTCTTGAGTGGTTCTCCTGGCCGATTAAAGGGAAGTACACATCGCGGATACGATAATCGGAGTCAAAGTTGAAAAGAAGATTACCGTTGCTTACGGGAATGTCTTTGGGCATGGCTCTTTTATGTGGCCATAATGCCAAGTGGGAGAGATTTCGGAAAGTAGTCGATTAACAGCTGCCTGTAACTGTATGATCTTTTATGGTCAATGACTATCTGTTGATATAGCTCTGAATATTTATATGCCATACTTGCTATGGAGAAATGATTCTGCACATGTCTCCGGCATTCATGAGGATCAATACCATCGATACGGTCAACTGCCTCAATCATGGCACTCAGAGAATCCACGATAAATCCAGTTTCCCCATCCGCTATTATCTCCGGAACTGCACCCCGGGTAAATGCTATAACCGGTGTGCCGCATGCCATGGACTCGATCAGGACAAGTCCGAACGGCTCCCCCCATTGTATGGGGAACAAAGTGGCCCGTGCATGCCGGTACCATTGTTTCTTGTACTCGCTGCCGACCTCTCCGATGTAAATAATCTGCTTGTCACAGTCCAGTAACGGTTTTATCACATCTTCAAAATAGTCACCATTAACGGGCTGTTTGCCGATATCAACAAACAGGTCGATGGAACCCTTCAACTCCTCAAAAAACTCCCTGTCTGCGGCTTTGTCCTGGACACAGCCTGCAATGATAAGTTTAGAGCCTGTTTTCCTGGCAACCTCTATGGCCTTATCCTGTCCCTTGTCACGGGTTACCCTGCCGATAGTGAATAAATAGCTTTCCTTGTCTGGATTCCTTTTGACCGGGTATCTTTCCACTTCAATTCCATGGTATACAACCTTCCCGGTCTTCAGCCCGGTATAGTCCTGTTTCTGATATTCGCTTATCGGGATACAATACACCTGTGGAGATGACATGGGCTTACACCAGCGCCTGAAAGCTCCTTCCACCAGATAGCTTTTTGCAGCCACGTGAAGGGTCATCACGATTGGCACATGCATGCTCGATGCAGCGTCATAAATGTACTCAACGGTCTTCAGATCATGCGTGTGGATGACGTCAATATCGCCCATCCTTATCCTGTCTACCACCTTTGAAAGGTGCATGTTCAGGGTTTTGCGTTTTCCCGGATTGTCTTCGCTCCAATAGTTACCCATGCTTTTCTCAATGGTCACATAATGCTCACCGGCAACTCCGGAATCACCCGAACAGGCAACAATCGACCGGTGACCCAAGGCATGGAGTCCCTTGTCGATATTATAAATAATCGTTTCAATGGGACCATAACCAAGGTCCGGCCTTATAGGCTGGTTAAGAGTTGCCACGTGCAACACAGTCAGTCTTTTATCTCGTGCTTTTATTACCATGTCAGCTTTATTATGAGAATGGTGAGGAATTAATGAGAAGAAATTGTTGGTTACTAATCATAGAACAATAATGAGGCAAAATGCAACAGCGAAAATACCTACCCCTTCATGGCATACCTTCAGTGTATGGTTGAAATCGTGTTACGAGGAAGAAGGGTTTAACCCCTTCTTATAAAATCCCTCGGTTTTCCCGCCCCCCTCGGCGGGCCTACAAAGCCTTCTTGTTATAGCCTATCTTGAACCTCCGCTGAATCGACGATATTGAGACCTCGCCCATGGTCTCGGCATGATCTATCACCTGCTGATAGAGTTCGTCTCCCTCGGCAGCTTCTTCCTCAGTCCTCTCAGCCACCTCAAGCTGGATTGCATCAAACATTGAAAAATCCGGTTCTCCCTGTGCCTTTATGAAGGAGGTGACAGACCTTACCTCGTCTTCAGATACATATGCACCGTGCAGCCGGGTAAGCCTTGCACCTGTAGCCATAAAGAGCATATCACCCTTGCCGATGAGTTGTTCAGCCCCCTGGGCATCCAGTATTGTCCTTGAGTCTACCTTTGTAGTTACCTGAAAGGCTATCCTGGTTGGAAAGTTTGCCTTGATAATCCCGGTGATAACATCCACGGACGGCCTCTGTGTGGCAAGTATTAGATGGATGCCCGAGGCCCTTGCCATCTGTGCAAGACGGACAATGGAATCCTCGACCTCCTTGGAGGCGGTAAACATCAGGTCGGCAAGCTCATCTATTATAACAATGATGTAGGGAAGCCGTTCTTCTTCGGGAACCTGACGATTGAAATTGTCCAGATTTCTTGCCCCCTGCTCTGCAATGAGCCTGTATCTCCGTTCCATCTCCAGAACCATCTTTTTCAGTGCCAGTGTCGCCTCTTTCGGGTTTGTGACGACCGGGGTGACCAGGTGCGGGATTCCGTCATAGGTGGAGAGCTCGAGCAGTTTTGGGTCTATCATCAACATCTTCACCTCTTTTGGCGTGGACTTGAAGAGGATGCTCATAATCATGGAGTTAATGGAAACACTCTTGCCTGAACCTGTTGTGCCGGCCACAAGGAGGTGGGGCATCCGGGCAAGGTCAGCGACTATGGGCCTTCCGTAGATATCCTTTCCCAGTGCAATAGTCAGTCTTGATTGGCTTTTTAAGAAATTCCCCGAGCCTATTATCTCCTTCAGTGGGACTATTCCCATCTGTTTGTTGGGGACCTCTATGCCGAGCGGTGTTTTCCCCGGTATGGGTGCAATCCTTATACTGAGTCCGCCCAGAGCCCTTCCGAGGTCATCCGACAAAGAGACGATCTTGCTTATCTTTATTCCGGGTGAGGGTTCAAACTCGTACATGGTGACAACAGGGCCGGGATGGACCCGCGTGATCTTGCCGGTTACCTTGAAATCAGAGAGTTTCTCTTCAAGGAGGTGTGCCCGCTCAAAGAGCTCTTCCTTTCCCGGTTTTGCAACAGTCTCGTAAGTGCTCAGAAGTTGCAGCGGTGGGATGATATATGCCCCTGCTTTACGGGGAATCATATCCGGTAATTGCCCGGATTTTTTCCCCTGCACCCCGTCCTGTTTGGGCATAGGTTTGATCATCGGTTGAGCAGGCTCTTCCACTACCTTTATCTTCCTGACCGGCTCAGGTGTATCCTTTTTGTTTTCAAAGACTTTTCTTAATACATCAGAGGTAGAAACAGGACTCATTATGATGATGGAAGAGAAGAAAACCGAGAGAGTGAAGATATAGGCCCCGGGTAATGAGAGGAACATTCTAAGTATCACGGATGCCTCATCTCCCCATAACCCCCCGTAGATCATCTTGTTTATATCGAAGGTCTTTGAGATAAGGGAAAGGAGAACAGGAATGGATATTACAAATAGTAGAAGCCCTATGAGCAGTTCCTTTCTCTTTGCCTTGCCCAGCAACCTCTTGATACCATAGAATATAAGGAAAAATGGAATGAGGTAGGAGATATAACCTAAAAGGCTGAGCATGGTATCCGAGAGATAAGACCCGATGACCCCGCCATAGTTCTTTGCAGGACCCCTGCTGTGAGTGAAGAAAGACGGGTCCCACTTTGAGTAACTGTAGAGGCTCAGTGTAATATATACACTGAAGAGGGTCACTACAAGACCCGCCACTTCTTCTTTTATTCTTCTTATTCCCTCAGCCATGGTTAGCAATCAGTGATTTAAAGAGTTTTGCAAAAGACGCAATAACTGATAACTATTATAGCAGCAAGGGCAAACCTGTAGTAAACAAAGGTGCGAAGACTGAATCGTCTGAAGAACCAGAGCAGGGATTTGATAGTGATAAAGCCTGTGAGAGCCGAGGCAATAAAGCCTGCTGCAAAGAGACTCATGTCATAGCTGACCGGGTTTTTCAGTACATGAATTCCTTCAAGAACTATGGCTCCGGCAATAACAGGCATTGAAAGCAGGAAGGAAAACCTTGCAGATGCCTCTCTCTCAATCCCTCCGAAAAGGCCGGCGGATATGGTTATGCCGGACCTCGATACCCCCGGGATCAGGGCTGCTGCCTGGGCAAGACCTATTGCCAGGGCATCTTTTGTCGTTATAGAGGAGAAACTTCTTTGCCCCTTCTTCCTCTCAGCTATCAGCATGACAATGCCAACCACTACAAGTGAGGCAGCTATTACATAAGAGCTTCTCAGGGTTGTTGCAACTGCGTCTTTAAACAGAATACCCGCAACTCCAGCCGGAATTGTGGCTAGTATAATTTTTAGCAGCAGGGGCCTCTCTACTGTAAGAAGACTCAGCCATTGTTTTCTGAAATATACCAGCAGGGCAAGCAGAGTCCCGCCATGAAGCGCGATATCATAGCTCAGGGTATCGAGACCGCCATGCCAGCCAAAAAACTGGGGGATCAATATCAAGTGGGCAGTGCTGCTTACCGGAATAAACTCTGTAAGCCCCTGTACGATTCCAAGTATTATTGCTTTGATCATAATTTGTAATTATAGCAGTTATGTCATGGGAATTTGAAATCGGGTCACTATTTGTTTTGAGAGCCTGTATCAGAACGGTATGACGTTCTCCGGTACAGTTTGAGTATTTTGAAGGTGGCTGTGTAAAATAGAGCATGTTTTTAAATTACAGAAAGGATCCGGAAAGACTCTTTTTTGATGCCCTCAGGGCCGTAGACCCGTACCTTGCAACAGCGAAGAGGCTGTCGGATTTCAGGGACGCAATCGGCAGACCAACAGGCAGGCTGAATATCCTCGGTTTTGGAAAGGCCTCGGCACGTATGGCTCAGGCAGCTGAGGAGACCCTTGCGGGTCTCATATCCACGTCCGTTATTATAACTAAATACGACCACTCCGTCACCCTCAAAAAGACCGGGATAATAGAGGCCGGACACCCTATACCTGATACAAACGGGATTAAGGGGACGGAAAAGATCAGGGCGGTTGCAAGGGAATCTTCTGCTGATGATATAAATATATGCCTTATATCAGGAGGGGGCTCGGCGTTACTCGTATGCCCTCTTGAGGGTATCAGCCTTGAGGAGAAGCAGGAGATTACAGGTCTACTTCTGAATGCCGGGGCGGATATATTCGAGCTCAATACAGTGAGAAAACATATATCCGCCGTCAAGGGTGGAAGGCTGGCTGAAACCCTTTATCCGTCAAGGACAATAGCCCTTATCCTCTCCGATGTTATCGGTGACCGCCTTGATGTGATAGCCTCAGGCCCCACGGTACCGGATGAGACTACCTATCTCGATGCCCTCAATGTCCTGAAGAGATATAATCTCATGGATAAGGCCCCAAAGGGTGTTTTAAAGATAATCGAGGACGGTATTGAGGAACGTATTCCGGATACCCCTGCCACTGACGGTAAAGTCTTCAGCAGGGTTGAAAATATTATCATAGGCAGTAACAGGATTGCCCTTGAGGCCGCCAGGCAGGGGGCCGGTGCCCTGGGCTACAGTGCAGAGATTATCACGGATTCACTCTCAGGTGAGGCAAGAGAAGCTGCAAAATGGCTTTATAAGGAAGTGATGAAGAGGGGGGAAAGGCAAAGGGCGTGTTTTGTCTCGGGCGGTGAGACAACAGTGGTCGTCAGGGGCAGCGGATTAGGCGGGAGGAATATCGAGTTTGCCCTTGCCTTTGCAATAGAGATAGCGGGAATTGAAGGACTTTCCCTGCTGTCTGCCGGAACAGATGGCACAGATGGTCCCACAGACGCTGCAGGGGCAATTGTGGACGGAGAGACAATACCGAGGGCAAGGGCTATGGGCCTGTCTCCTGAAAAGTTCCTTGCAGAGAATGACTCGTATAATTTCTTTAAACAGGTTGGGGGACTTTTTATAACCGGACCCACCGGCACAAACGTAATGGACATACAGATAGTTATCAGGCGGTAAAACGGGATAAGGAGGTTTTTATGGATATGCATATTGTTATATTTACGGACCTCGACGGCACCCTCCTCAGTTATGACAACTGTTCTTTTGAAGAGGCCCTTGATGCCCTTGAGCTTGTAAAACAGGAAAGGATACCCCTGGTGCTCTGCTCAAGCAAGAGCAGGGGTGAGATTGAGCTTTACAGGGAGCGCCTTGCAAACACAGACCCTTTTATCTCTGAAAACGGTGGCGGAATTTATATCCCTGATGGTTATTTCAAAAAGTCCCCGGACGTGGGTGTCGGGCATGACAACGGATATCGCGTCATAACCATAGGACAAAGCTACAGTGAGCTCAGGGACGGACTCAGAAGACTCAGGGAGATGGGGTTCAGGGTGAAAGGATTTGGGGATATGACCGTGGAGGAGATTGCATCCCTTACCGGACTGAACCCGGAAGAGGCAAGGTTATCAAAGGAGAGGGATTTTGATGAACCGTTTATTATAGAAGACGGTGAGGATGAGGAGCGGCTCAGGGCTGCCGTTATATCAGTTGGACTGAACTTCACATTGGGGAGACATTACCATCTTATGGGAGAAAGCGATAAGGGCAAGGCAGTACGGATACTGACGGAGTTATACAGGAAAGAGTTTGGAGATATCAGGACTATTGCAATAGGTGACAGCCCCAATGACATCCCGATGCTTGAGACTGTGGATATACCTGTGGTAGTTCAGAAACCGGGCGGTATTTATGACAACAGGATCGTCATCCCTGAGCTTGTCAGGGCTGATGGTATCGGACCGGAAGGGTGGCGTAAGGTGATTATGAAGCTGATTGGAAATTTTCAGGACAAATGAGCTATTGTAAACACTCATCATTATTTTTATAATCATGTACTTTACATTGCCACTCGATATTTAATCACTACACCAAAGACTGAAAGGGAGTTTTTTAATATGGAAGAAACAAGTAAGCAGCCGGGTAAAAACCCTATTGAACCCGTCAGGATGAATCCGGATAGCAAGTTCAGATTTTCCTGTCATGAAGGGCTTGAGTGTTTCAGAGAATGTTGCGGGAAGATAACCATATTTCTTACACCGTATGATGTGCTGAGGATCAAAAACAGGCTCGGTATTACTTCGGCTGAGTTCCTCTCATTGTATACCAGGATTGTTGACCTGAAGAGTACCAAACTGCCCTTTTTCCTGCTCAATGTGACAGAGGATGGTAAATGTCCGTTTGTTGGCGAAGGTGGCTGTAATATTTATGCAGACAGACCACTTGTATGCAGGTACTATCCCATAGGCCTCGGAGTCCTGAAAAGCACTGAAGAAGAAAGTGGTGATTTTTATTTCCGGATTAAAGAGCCCTTCTGCAAGGGGTTCGAAGAGGATAAGGAGTGGACGGTTCGTCAGTGGAGAGAGTCCCAGGAGATAGATCGTTACGACTTTATCAACAAGAACTGGTTTGAAATTGTTCTTAATAAAAAACTCCTTGCCGGTGATGTGGAACCTGATGAAAAGAGTCAGAGGTTGTACATGCTGGGTAGCTTTGATACGGACAGCTTCAGAAACTTTGTCTTTGAAAGCAGATTTCTTGACCTCTACGATGTGGATGAGGTAACGATAGAAATGATAAAGGAAGACGAGGTGGAGCTGCTGAAGTTTGCACATAAGTGGCTGAAGGGTGTACTCTTCGGCGAGTATGTATACCCAAGGAGGTAGGCATAGCCTACCTGCCGAGGATCTCCTTTAACTCGGAATATATTACTTTGCCTATCTCAAGCCCCAGATCAATTATCCCGGGCCCGTATCTCTTTCCCGTCTCTGTCCTGAACGTCTCCTTTATGTGTTCAATATAGTCAATACCTTTCCTGTAGTTTTCGAGAAATACCTCAGGGGCGATATTGCCGAACTCAAGCATGTCCCACACGGTCTTCGTGAAGTTTTCCTGTCCCCACCTGAATTTGTCTGCATCATAAAGGACATTGCTTATCAGTCTTCCATACTCATCCTCCGGAGGTACAACTGTCTTGAATGCCTCATGGTTCCTGATAGCCACGGCTATATACCGCTTGCATCTGTTGTCGATACCGGAGCAGACCAGGATCCGCTTAGCTTCTTTACTGCCGGCTACGGCATGGTTTTCATTTCCCCGTTTTATGTCGTGGAGGAGTCCTGAAATATGTGCGGTGATAATGAGTTTTTCGATTATAGCCTCAGAGATAACCATCCTTCTTCCCTCTATCATCACGAGGGCTCCTGCATCTACGGCAACGGCCTTTGAATGCTTATAACCGTGACCCATCCCTTCCCGGACAATGTCTATATGGCTTATACATTGTTTCAGTATTACACTTTCCTGCAACCGTCGAAGGGATTCCTGAAGCTCTCTTTTAAAGACCCTGTAGAAAGAAGGGGTTCCCTGGGAGGCTGCTATCTCTGAGGCCCTTGTTCTTAAAGGAGTGTAGAAACCACCGGTCATTATATATATTAAGATTTAATACGGATATTATGTCAAGAAGGGGTCTGTTTGGTTTTTTGTTATTTTGCCGGATTTTGGAGTATAATACACGTCACAAAAAACAAATCCGGGATACGTATTGGTTAACAATAAGTTCTCTCAGGGCTTGGAAAAGATAGCTGAAGTCTGTTAAAATGAGTGCCGGATGAAGAAGACAAATCAGGGGGACGGGAGCAAACCCCGGGAATCCCTGATATCTGCTTGCTATAAAAGGGGGAGATGATGGATTTTAAGGGACAGATAGCGGTAGTTACCGGGGCAGGCAGGGGCATTGGTCAGGCTATAGCTGAAAGCCTTGCAACCCTCGGGGTTAATATTGCGGTGGTTGACCTTGGCGCTGATGATGCCGGAGCCGTTGCAGAGGGCCTTGTCAAAATGGGTGTAAGGGCACTCCCTGTAACTGCAGATGTGTCAAATGCCGATAGTGTCAAGGATATGTTCAGCACCGTGGTTAAGGAGTTCGGGGGTATGGATATTGTCGTTAACAATGCAGGCATTACCCGTGATGCCTTACTCCTGAGAATGAAGGAAGAAGACTGGGACAGTGTGATAGCCGTTAACCTTAAAAGTGTTTTTCTCTGTTCGAAAGAGGCGGTAAGGATAATGTCAAAGAGGCGCTATGGCAGGATTGTCAATATTGCATCGGTTGTTGCCTTTACGGGCAATCCCGGTCAGGCCAATTATTCCGCCTCAAAGGCCGGCATTGTCGGGTTGACCAGGACCATTGCAAAGGAATATGCCGGCAGGGGTATAACGGCAAATGCAGTGGCCCCGGGTTTTATCATGACTGCAATGACTGAAAAACTGCCGGATAATGTAAAGGATGAGATGAAAAAGGCAATACCAACAGGAAAGTTGGGAACTGTGCAGGATGTTGCCAATGCCGTGGTCTTTTTGTCATCTCCTGATGCCGGCTATATCACGGGACAGGTGATTCATGTAAATGGCGGTATGTATATGTGATGACTGAAACCGGATGATGTCCGGATTTTGTATTTATATCAGGTGCTTTGTGCCTGGATAAGTCGTGGGCCGAAGAGAAATGCGGTTCGGTTCTTAATCTTATATTCTGGAGGTAGTACGAATGGTAGAGGAAAAGGTAGAGGAAAAAGTAAAGGAACTTATATCAAACCCACCGGTGGCATCGTTTGTGGAAGACTTGGGGGCTGACTCTCTTGATACTGTAGAACTCGTAATGGCGTTTGAGGAGACATTCGGGATTGAAATACCCGATGAGGATGCAGAAAAAATCCTGAAGGTCCAGGATGCCATCGAGTATATAAAGAACAAGAGCCAGGCATAAATGAATCTCCGCAGGGTTGTTATAACAGGTCTTGGTCTCATAACTCCCCTTGGTCTCGGGGTGGAAAAAAACTGGTCTGCCATGCTGGAGGGCAGGTCGGGCATAGGGACTATATCGTCTTTTGACTCTACTCCTCTCCCGGTGCATATTGCAGGAGAGGTAAAAGATTTTGACCCCGGGGATTATATAGAGCATAAAGAGATCAAAAAAATGGACCGTTTTATCCACTTTGCAATTGCAGCCGCACAGATGGCTATGGATGACTCGGGGCTCAGGATTACCGGGGCCAATGCTGAGAGGGTCGGGGTCGTTGTCGGCTCCGGCATTGGAGGATTACCTGCAATCGAGCATTATCACCAGGCCTTACTTGAGAAGGGATACAAGCGGGTAACACCTTTCTTTATTCCGATGTTAATCATAAACCTTGCTGCCGGCAGGGTCTCCATGAGATTTGGCGCCAAGGGTCCTAACTCTGCTGTTTGTACGGCATGTGCAACAGGCACCCATGCAATAGGTGATGCCTTCAGGATTATCCAGCGCGGGGAAGCGGATGCCATGATTGCCGGGGGGACAGAGGCGGTGATAGCACCGCTTGGAATGGTTGGGTTCGCCGTTATGAAGGCACTTTCAAGAAGGAATGACGATCCTGACAAGGCAAGCAGGCCCTTTGACCGTGACAGAGATGGTTTTGTCATGGGCGAGGGATCCGGGATTGTGATCCTTGAAAGCCTTGAGACTGCAATCAACCGGGGAGCAAAGATATACGCTGAGATAGTTGGATACGGTATGACCGGAGACGCCTATCATATTACATCCCCTGCCCCGGGAGGTGAAGGAGCTGTGAGATGCATGACGGTCACCCTTAAGGATGCCGGGGTTTCACCTGATGAGGTGGACTATATAAATGCCCATGGGACTTCCACTAAATTCAATGATGAAGTTGAGACAGAGGCGATAAAAACGGTCTTTGGTAAGCACGCATATGAGCTGGCGGTAAGTTCCACCAAGTCCATGACAGGCCATCTACTGGGCGCTGCCGGAGGTGTGGAGGCAGCTGTAAGTGCGCTCAGTGTTTTAAAAAACATAATTCCTCCGACAATAAATCTCGAAAACCCGGACCCGCAGTGTGACCTTGATTACGTTACTCAGGCTTACCGTAAAAGAACCGTTAATTATGCACTTTCAAATTCTTTTGGATTCGGTGGAACAAATGCTTGTCTCCTTTTCAAGAAGTTTGAAGAAGCTTGAGTCTGCCCTTGATTATACGTTTCGAGACCCCTCTTTGCTCATTGAGGCTGTAACGCACAGTTCCTTCTCAAATGAGCATCCCGATAAAACCCCCACATATAATGAAAGGCTTGAGTTCCTTGGAGATGCAGTGCTGGGACTCTCGGTAGTTGAAGAGCTCTTCAGGGTGGAAGAGACTCTTTCGGAATCGGATATGGCCAAGCTCAAGTCTTTTCTTGTCTCAAGGCCTGTCCTGTCCGGGGCAGCACGCAGATTAGAGCTTGGCATGGTGCTGAGGCTTGGAAAGGGAGAGGAAGCCTCGGGTGGACGGGACAAGGAGAATATCCTTGCCGATGCCCTGGAGGCAGTTGTGGGAGCAGTATTCATTGACAGTGATTATTATGTTGCCAGGGAGGTAATACTCCATATAATCGGGAAGACGATAGAGAATACGATAAAAACACGGAAGTCGCATGATTACAAGACAGAGCTTCAGGAACTCACCCAGGATATTTATGGCTCTTTACCTGAGTACAGGGTTGTGAAGGAGGAGGGGGAAGAACACAACAAGACCTTTACCGTAGAGGTCCTGACAGGGGGTGAATGCATGGGCAGTGGTAAGGGACGGAGCAAGAAAGAAGCACAGATGAAGGCAGCCAAGGAGGCACTCAAGAGATTGACGATTGACGATTGACGATCTGTTTGCCTTCGTGTTTTAGGTCCTTAAACGGGGGGGACTGGATACTTTTCTTTAAAAGCCATCTCTTTTTCCAAAAGTCATGCCGGGATTCCTGTTTTTTTGTGGTATAATGCTAAGTAGAGTCTGTGTATACACTACGGTTATTTGTCATTCCCGCAAGTGGAGCGAGTCGGAAATCCCTCTTTAAAAAACGATTCCGGACGTTCTATCCTTCGTAATACTGTGGAGAACAGGAGCCGGAATGACAGAAAAACAACAACTGTTCGACTATATACTACAGACACTATTTAGAAATCGGAGCAATCAAGCTTAATGTACATTATACCAGTGGAGGTGTTATGAAAACTGAAAA
>QIJG01000331.1 GCA_003232715.1 Nitrospirota bacterium | reverse complement strand
CGAATATCTTGTTTTTGTGTCTCTCCACAATGAGGCCGAGCAGTTCGTTAATGTCAACCCATGACTTCCTGAGTTCAATAATATCATGGTCAGCCCTTGCAAGGAGCAGGAGGTTGTCGCTTATTTTGTGAAGTCTGTTTACTTCAAAGAGGTTTTTTTTAAGTATATCCTCATATTCTTCCGGCTTCCGTCTCCTTCTCAGGGTCACCTCTATGCTGCCTTTAAGTGCGGTAAGGGGAGAACGGATCTCGTGGGAGACATCAGAGGTGAACCGTTTGTGTCCTTCAACATGTTTCTGGATGCTGTCGAGCATGTCATTCAAGACCCTTACAAGATTTCTGATTTCAAGGCCGGGGGAATCCAGTTGTATCCGTTCCTTTAAATCCCCTTTTTTGATCTTGTCTGCCGTTTCTGTCAGCCTGACAACCGGGAGTATGGTCCTTCCTGCCATGTTATAACCGAAGATAGCTACAATTACAAGTAAAAACGGAAGAAAGAAGAAGAAGAGATTCCTGAGTTCTTTAAGCTCTCCGTCCACCTTTTGTAACGAATAGCCGAGCCTGAGTACGCTGCTCTTATCCACAGGAAAATGCAGAACCCTGTATGGTTCCCCCCTGAAAGATACGGTATCAAAGGAATAAATGCCGTTAAAAGCCTTATCGATCAAGGACATTTTTACAGGCCAACTGAGATTCCCGGATTTCAGCGATGTAATGGATATATCTCCGCGAATGTTTGAAACCTGCACATATTCATCACCTGTCTTTTTTATCATTACCTTTCTGATTTTCTCCGTATTATTGTCGGTTATACCCTTGGTTGCTGCAATACGGGCCTCGGCTAATAAAGTGCGGTCAATTTTTTTGATGATGCTGCCTTTGAAGGAGAGATAAAGAGTTGACACAAAGATGAGTACGAGGCAGAGGGTTACAGAAAAGTAGATGAAAGTGAGCTTATGCCTGAAGGTTATAGTCATTTTCTTTAATAACATAACCGATGCCGCGTACGGTATGGATGAGTTTTTTTGAAAAATCCCGGTCGATTTTGTCTCTTAGAAAATTAATATGCACATCAACCACGTTTGTATTGGGATCAAAGTTGTATCCCCATACATTCTGCAGTATCTGGGTGCGTGTGAGAACCTTGTTTTTGTTCTTTAAGAGGTATTCAAGGAGGGCAAATTCCTTTGGTCTGAGGTATATCTCCTTATCCGACCTCGTGACTTTTCTTGTTGCAGGGTCAATTTTGAGGTCTCTGCAACGGAGCGGTTCAACAGGAAACTGTCTCCTTCTTGCAAGAGCCCTTATTCGGGCGAGGAGTTCTTCAAAAGAGAAAGGTTTTGTGAGATAATCGTCAGCTCCGCTGTCAAGTCCCTTGACCTTGTCTTCCCTTGCAGTGAGCATAAGGACAGGTGTATGAATCCCCTTCATCCTGATCAGCCTGCAAAGGTCTAATCCGTCGATTTCAGGGAGCATTACATCCAGTATAATGAGGTTGTAGTCATTTGATGTTGCCAGCAGAAAACCGTCTTTTCCGTTAGTCGCGATATCTACGTTGTAGTATTCTTCTTCCAGCCCTGTTTTTATGAAAGAAGCGACGTTTTCTTCATCTTCTACCACAAGTATTTTCATCGGAAGGCCTCCTCCATAATTCTATTTTACCACGAGAACAGGACAATGTGCGTGATCGAGAACCTTTGAGGAAACGCTGCCGAGCAGGAATCTGGTGGCCCCGTGACGTCCATGGGAACCTGTAACAATCAGGTTGACCTTCATCTTTTTTGCGGTGTCAAGGATTATCTCGGCAGGGTCGCCCTGTCTGACAAGTGTTTTATGTTCGATAGTGTGAGAGGTCAGGGAGCTCCTTACCTTTTCCATTGTCTTGTTCGTCTCCTCGGTAAGGGCTTCCATAATCCTCTGACGGTCGAAATCCGTTAGTTCGGTAAGGTGTAATTCAGGTACAACGGAAAGGACGTAGAGTATTGAATCGAACTTTACCGCTATCTCTACAGCTATCTTGAGGGCCTTGGTCGAGTTTTTTGAGCCATCATGTGCGATTAGGATTTTTTCCATGGTGTTTTTCATCATTCTATTCCTCCTGCGATTATTTCAGAGTATTGTCAGCTCTTTGCCCGGGACCCGGATCAACAATAATTAATATAATGATAACATATAATGCTATATCCCGGTAGGGTAGCAGGGCTTTTCAGGCTGTTGTGCGGAACTTCCCTTGTTTTAAATTGTACTTGACAAAAATATAATAATATAATAATATTTGAATGTAAGGGCTTGGCGGCCTCAGGAAGAGCTGGAAGGCTATGTGAGAGCACAGTGGAGAAAGTAGAACGATTGTTGTACAGCAAGGAGCAGAATGGTCAAAAAACTCGTCATCAGAGTTTTCTCTTTTATTTTTTGACTATAAACGTTTAGAATACTATACCAATATTTTCATTCAGGGAGGTGAGATTATGCCGAGAAAGAACTATTTTTTTACTTCTGAATCAGTAACAGAGGGGCATCCTGACAAGATTGCCGATCAGATATCCGATGCAATCCTGGATGCTATACTTTCAGAGGACCCCTATGGCAGGGTTGCCTGTGAAACGCTTACGACAACCGGTCTTGTCTTTGTTTCAGGCGAGATCACCACAAACTGTTATGTCCATATACCTGAGCTTGTCAGGGAGACCATAAAAGATATCGGGTATACAAGGGCGAAATACGGATTTGATTATGAGACCTGTGCCGTAGTTACAGCGATTGACCGTCAATCAGGTGATATAGCGATGGGAGTGGATACGGGGGGTGCCGGAGATCAGGGACTCATGTTTGGTTTTGCATGTAACGAAACTCCTGAACTGATGCCGCTTCCCATTATGCTTGCCCACAAATTTGCCAGAAGGCTTTCAGAGGTGAGAAAAAAGGATATACTTGGCTATCTGAGACCGGACGGGAAGACCCAGGTGACCATTGAATACAGGGATGGCAAACCCTGCAGGATTGATTCTATAGTGGTTTCAACACAGCATAACCCTGACGTGACGCTCAAAGAGATAAGAGAGGATCTTATAGAGAAGGTAATAAAACCTGCTGTGCCTAATGAACTTCTTGATGAAGAGAATATAAAATATCATATTAATCCAACCGGCAGATTTGTTGTTGGTGGCCCCATGGGTGATACGGGGCTGACGGGCAGAAAGATAATCGTTGACACCTATGGAGGGGTTTCCAGGCATGGCGGGGGTTGTTTTTCAGGTAAAGACCCGACAAAGGTGGACCGTTCAGGGGCTTACATGGCGCGCTATATTGCCAAAAACATTGTAGCTGCAGGTCTTGCTGACAGGGCAGAGGTCCAGATTGCTTATGCCATCGGTATTCCTGAGCCGGTATCCATCCTCGTTGACGGATTTGGTACTGAAAAGATTCCCTATCAGGATATCGTTACGCTTGTGAGAAAGAACTTTGACCTGACACCAAAGGGGATTATGGAGACCCTTGACCTGAGAAGGCCGATTTATAAGAAAACCGCTGTTTACGGTCACTTCGGCAGGAATGATGATGATTTTACCTGGGAAAAGACCGACCGCGCCGAGACCCTGAGAAAGCAGGCAGGGCTATAAAAGAAGGATAGATAGGTTTGGAGTAACGGAATAATGGAGTAAAGACAATATTGCTTCTTTCCGATAAGTAAGGCTTTTTATTACTGGATTCGGGTCAGTAATTAATAATTTATGGTTAACCTTAAGGCACTTTCAGAGGAGGAACTCACCGGGTTTCTCCTCTCTCTTGACCTTCCCTCCTTCAGGGTGAAACAACTCCTTTACCGGATGTATGAGAAAAGGGCCCTCCATATACAGGACATAACAGAACTGTCGAAAGCGCTAAGGGAGAGGCTTTCAAAGATAGCCTGTATCAGTAATCTCAAACTCCTTGACCGCAGGGTGTCAATTGACGGGACCGAAAAGTTCCTTTTCGGGCTTGATGATGGCGAAGCCATTGAGGCTGTTTTAATACCTGATGGTGACAGACTTACACTGTGTGTCTCTTCCCAGATTGGCTGTGCAATGGGTTGCAGGTTCTGTCTCACCGGGAAGATGGGGTTTATCAGAAACCTCCAGGCCCATGAAATAGTGGATCAGGTGATAGCGGCACAGAGATTAATCGGACCACGGATGACTACAAATATTGTCTTTATGGGGATGGGAGAACCTATGAATAACCTTGATAATGTCTCTCATGCCCTTAAGAGGATGAACAGTCTGTTAAAGATATCCAAAAGGAGGATTACGGTCTCGACCTCTGGTGTTGTTCCCGGAATAAAGAGATTGGCAACCCTTACTCCGGCTGTAAACCTTGCCGTATCACTAAATGCCACAACTGATAATGTGAGAGAGTATATAATGCCTGTTAACAGGCGCTATCCTGTCAGGGCACTCATGCGGGCATGCAGGGAGTATCCCCTTGAGCCGCGCAGGAGGATAACGTTCGAGTATATACTGTTTGAAGGTCTTAATGACTCCTCCGGGGATGCCGGCAGGCTTGTGCGTCTTCTCAGGGGCATCCCTTCAAAAATTAATCTCATACCCTTTAATCCCTATGAAGGGGCTGAGTTCAGGAGGCCTCAGGAGGAAAGGGTGCAGTTTTTCAGGAGTCTGTTACAGGCAGGAGGCCTTACAGCTATAGTGAGGAAGAGTAAGGGCGGGGATATACTGGCAGCCTGTGGTCAGTTAAGGGGGTTTTATACACGGGCAGGGATATCCTGCCAATGTGTTTGAAACTACCTCTTGTCAAGCTGATGTGTTACCAGATTAATCAGTTCCTGAGTCTGTATGGGTTTTGAAAGATAGGCATCGGCTCCTAATGCCATTGCCTTTTCCCTATCCTCCTCAGCCCCCTCGGTAGTTATTATTATTATGGGTATATCCCTGAATTCCGAACTTCCCCTTACAAGACTTACCAGTTTCAGACCATCCATTACAGGCATGTTTATATCGGCAAGGATAATATCGGCCTTTTCTGCTGACAGCTTTTTAAGGGCGTCAACTCCGTCGGTGGCTTCTATAACCTTTGACCCGGGGATTCTTCGCATGGCGAAGCTTATAAGTTGTCTCATTGTTGGTGAATCTTCAACTACGAGGATAGATGGCATTCCCCCTCCTTTATTGCGTTGGTTTTCCCTTCAGAAGTTCAAGGAAGTTCTGGATAGTTGTGAACTCCCTCTCAGACCGGATGTATAACCGGGATGAAAATATGGCAGTGGCTGCATGGCCTGCCAGAAGATTGAATAGTTCGTAATCAACATTGGAGAACCCGGTCTTATGGTTAAGGAAGGAATAAATTGCAATCACACCAATCACATGCTCTTTGATCTTGAGAGATATACATACAATGGGTTTTGCGGGGTCCTCTGATTCCGTGTGAATCGATTCATCTGAAAAGTAACTTTTCCCTTCCCTGACCACTTCTCCTATAACTCCCTTGTCTACTGGAATTTTTGCAGTATTGTCCATGCCGATACCCTCTGAGGCAATTGATTCTAACTTTTCGAGTTTTTTGTCGATTAACATTACAGAAAACTTTTTTGCGCCTATCAGGTTAATTATGATTTCAAGGACTATCTTCAAGACTTCTTCATAATCGAGTGTTGAGTGGAGTTGGTAACTTGCTACATACATATTGGCAAGGTTATTGTTTTCTTCAGCTACAAGCACGTATTTCTGTGCAAAGTCCCTGTTCTCCGTCTCAACTTTCCTGAACCTTTCCTTCAGGGACTCTCTCTCATCTTCAAGCATTTTGATATGGTCTTCATAATTCCTTATCTTTGCCGCATTGGAACCCTGCGCATGGGCTTCTTCAAGTTCTGCAATCCTGAACCTGAGGTCTTCGTTCTCCTTAAGGAGGTTCCTGGTAAATTCCTCCCCCTTTTTGAAGATCTGTAAAAACTCGTCTGCCTTTTTCAGGATGCCGGGTTCCTTATCCTTATCCATGTTAATTTAGTTTCCTTTCAATTGAAAATAATCACCTTTGCTGCGTCTGGAGGGGGGAGATTTATTTTTCTTTCATGACAACCTTTATAAGTTCTGAGGAAACATCCCTGAGGGGCAGGATCCTTTGTGCAACGCCTGCGTTTATAACCTCCCGGGGCATGCCGAAGCATGCCGAAGACAACGGCAGTCTCTTCAGACTCGGTAATAGTATAACCGCCCCGCCTGAAAATTTCCACCATTCCCCTTGTTCCGTCATTCCCCATGCCGGTGAGCACAATGCCAAGAGTCATGTCTTTAAATATCTCTGCAACCGATTCCATCATCAGGTTAATAGAGGGCACATATCTGTCATTGTCATCAGCATTTTTAAGCCTCGTATAAATCCTGTCACTCCCGGTCTTCAGCAGGAGGTGGCATCCCCCCGGACATATCAGGGCCTTTCCGGGCTCAAGTGGTTCATCGTCCTCTGCCTCCTTAACCCTTATTGCCGAGAGTCTGTTCAATCTTTCAGAGAATGAACCGGTGAATCCTCCGGGCATGTGCTGGCTTATTACTATCGGGGCCGGGAAATTTTCCGGCATTCCCGTCAGGATTAACTGAAGTGCCTGAGGACCTCCGGTAGATGCCCCGATGGCAACAATCCTGTCCGGAAGTTTACAGGAAAAAGTGGGAACCTTATCCAATGGTCTTTTTGCGGGTATGGACAGGAGGTTTCTATTGAGTTTGTTCAGAGATGAGGCATCTATGTTCCGTATCTTTGCCAACAGGTCGTTTTCAATATTTTGAAGCTCAAGCGATGCCTTTCTGGTTGGTTTTGCAATGAAGTCCACGGCTCCCAGCTCCAGTGCCTTAAAAACAGTTTTGGTGTCTGAGTGAGAACTTACCATGATTACAGTCTCATAAGCCATCTCAGGAAACTGAACCCGTCCATCTCCGGCATCTCAAGATCCAGAGTGATTATATCCGGCCTGTAACGGAGTGTTTTCTTTATGGCGTCTATTCCATCCACGGCAATTCCGATCACATCAATAATCGGGGCCTTCAGCAGCATGTTTTTAATTGTCTGCCTGCTGAAGGCGGAATCATCAACAACCAGGACTTTTATCTCTTCGGGCATGAGACCATCCTTTGTGATGAAGATACCGGTTTCTGGTACACAAGGTCACGTTTGAGATGTTTCAGGGCAAAAGCGGTTGACATATTTATCAGGGACTCTGCATGTCCCAGGAGCAGGTAACCATCATCAGGCAATACATTATAGAATCCCTCTACCACCTTTTTCCTTGACGGCATATCAAAATAGATCAACGCATTTCTGCAAAAGACCACGTCTATCCTGCCTAAAAACCCCATCTTTACCCCGTCGAGCAGGTTAAGATACCCGAAATTCAGGAGCCTTTTTACTTTGTCGAGTATTTTAAAGGAACCATTGGGCAGGGGGTCGAAATATTTGTTAATATAATACCTCTCTAAGCACCTGAAAGAGTTCTGTCTGTAAATCCCTCTCCTTGCAGCCTGAAGCACCCTTCTGTTGATATCACTACCAAGAATTTCAATGTCCCAGTCTTTGAAAAGATTACTCTCAAGTATCAGTATGCCTATTGTATATGGTTCCTCACCTGTGGAACAGCCTGCCGACCAGATTCTTAACTTTCTGCTGTTTCTGTTTTTTTGTCTCAATTCCGGCAGTATCTCTTCACTGAAAGAGAGGAGCTGATTCTTTTCCCTGAAGAAATATGTTTCATTGACTGTGAGAATGTCCATTATAGCGGCAAGTTCATCTTCACGGTTTCTGTCGTAAAGGAGATACCTGTAGTAGTCCCTGTAATTGTTTATATTGTTCGTTCCGAGTCTGGCCGTGAGGCGTTTTTCAAGCAGATATCTGGCACTGTCGTCAAAATAGATTCCTGAATAGTCCCTGATGAGATCTCTAAGGAGTCTGAAAACATCGTCGGAGAGGGCAAAGGCCTCATCTTTCTCAAACACCTAATGCCACCTCGATCGCCTTTCTGACAGTAGGGTCATCCTCAATATCATACATCCCTTCAAGACAGATTTTTGATTTTTGAGTGCCTGTTTTCGATAGTACCTGTACGGCAGCAAGTCTTGTTGCCCAGTCCTCACTGAATAGATGAGGTTCAACCTCTTCTTGCACGTCGGGAAATGCTGACATTGACAGGATTGCCGTTCTTCGAATCTCACTATCATCTGAAAGTAGTAACTTTATCAGAGACTCTCTGGCCTCTTTCCTGTCACTGAAGAGCGATATTGACTCAATAGCCTGTGTTACAACAAAACCATTGCTGTCTTTTAATAATCCGATCAGCGTCTTCAGGGATAATTCATCATTATATCCAGAGAGTGCGCGGGCTGCCGAGGCCCTGACGCCTTCATCAGGGTCCTGTGTCATAACGATGATGGAGTCCAGGGCATCCATGTCCCCGGGCAAAGAGAAATTCTCTGTGGCAATGGCACGTATCTCTGCTGACTCATCAGTTAATGCCGAACGGAGGTATCTGTTTGCATGATCGGTTCCCATCATGGATATGGCCTTTACAGCAGCTTTCCTCACTTCTTCAGATTCGTCCTTCAGTGCAAACCCAAGTGCTTCAATTGACTCCACGGCATGGATATTACCGAGAATAAGAGCGGTGTTTTTCCTTAAGAGTACATTCGGGGAACTTAGTTTATCGATCAGTTCGGTAATGGAAAGGAAGTTTTTCAGTTCCGTCAGTGCAGCAACTGCAGCCTCCTGTACATCGGGATAGGGATGTATGAGGAGAGGGAAGATTTCTTCTGCGGCCCTCCTGTCTCCTATCCAGCCCAAACCCCTTGCAGCATGAGCAACCACATGGCCGTCGTGGTCCGGCAGTAACCATAAGAGTATGTCATAAAACGCAGGGTTTTGAAGTTCGGAAATAACCTCAACTATTAATCTGTTCCTTTCAGGGATTTCTGTCTTTACTCCGGGGATAAGGTAATCCGGGTTTCTTTTGCCGATAAAGACCAGCGAACGTTTAACCGCATCCCTGAAAAACTCGTCTTCGGAAAGCTCAAGGAGTGGTTTTATTGCACGATGGTCACATAGAAGACCGAGTAGGACAATTGCAGGGCCTTTGACATCCCTGTTTTTGTGATTGATATGTCTTAGAAATATGTCAAAGGCATCATCCCCAAGTATATTGTGAAGTTGTTCGGATATGAACTCCTCAGATGTTCCGGCCTGATAGAATTTCTCAATGGTCCTCAGTGCTTCTTCCACGATAGAACGTCTCCGGTCATGGAGAAAGGGGATGATTTCCTTCAGTGTTTCGGGTTCCGAAAACTCTGAGAGTGCCTTAAGTGCCGGTTCGGTAAGAAGGCTGTTTTTGAGGACCTTCAAGAGATATGGTATGGCCGTTCCGTCCCCTATCCGCCCAAGGGCATCCACCGCAGGATAAGCTGTCCAGACCTCTCCGGTCTCTATAATCTCCACAAGAGAGTTTATAACAGAAGGTTCTTTAAGCCCTCCGAGGGACTCGACGGCTGATGCCCTTACATTGACATCCTCATCCTTTATTGCCCTCAGCAGCAAGGGCAGGACCTCCTGTCCACCGATGAAGCCCAGGACATCGATGATAAACTTTCTCACGTCGTGATTATCAGACTCAAAGGCAGCTATGAGTTGAGGAACTGCTTTTTTGCCGAGACTTATAAGCGCCTCGATTGCAGTATTGCGTGCCCCCGCATTATCTTCAACATAGAGGAGACCGATAAGCTCTTTTATATAACTATCCGGGCTGAAGTCCTCAAGCAGGACATTGAGGGCGGTTTTCCTTATCCTCCAGCTTTCATCCCTGAAGGAATCAAGGATGTAGTTCAGACCCTCAGGCCTCTTCTTCATGGAGAGGATCTTTTGCCGCCTTGATTCTATCTCTTTATTTTTTGTCTTTTTTGAGTCTTCTCCTGACACTTTCCCTCCCATGAGGGTTCACCTTTTCATTTTTCAGTTTTCCCCTGGATCTCTTTAACTTGATTTTTTCCTCGCTTGTGAGTATACGTTCAATATCGAGGATTATTATCACCCTGTTGCTGTTGGAAGTTTTTGTTCCAACATACGAATGTTCCTGTCCAAGTCCTTTTATAAACTCCGCCCTGAACCCTTTAAAGAGTTTAGGAGGTTTTGATATCTTTTCTTTGGATATTTCCGCTATATCCGTTACGTTATCCACAAGCAGACCAACCTTGGCCTCTTCAAGCCTGATAAGGACGACCCTCTGTTTGCCGGCCTTTTCTGTTATGCCGAACCTGATCCTCAGGTCAATGACGGGGATAATCTCTCCCCTTACACTTATCACTCCGGAGACGAAATCCGGGAGTTCCGGTATTTTGAACAACTTCTGAGGTTTGAGTATCTCGACAACCCACTGGATCTCTATGCCGAAGTTTTCATCAGCAATATCAAAGATAGTATACTTCACAATGTGCCGGTCCTGAAGACTTCCACTTCTTTTCTCAATACCTCCACCTCGTTATGAAGAGATGTAATGAAGAGCGAGACCTCTTTAACATTCCTCGTTGTTTCCTTCCCTATCACCATAACCTCTTCCATTGCCTCTATTATCTGTCTGTTGACCTTCTGCTGTTCAGTTGAGGCCCTTGCTATCTCGGCAGTCTTTCCATTTGAGAGTTCGATGTTGTCTGTAATAAATCCCGTACTCTCTGCCTGTTTATCCGTGGCATTTCTGGCGGCTTCCATTGACTCCTTGATTGAACTTATGCTTTCAAGCAGGGAGGCCGTGTCCCTTTCCTGTTGCCCTGTTGTCCTGTTTACATCCAGGATCATATTCTGGATATCGTCAACGGCATTGAAGATAAGTGAGAGACCCTTTGCCTGCTGCGCGGCAGCATGTTCAATGCTTGCTGCCATCTGTGTGGATTTTTGCGAGGCATGAAGTATCTCTCTCAGGGCATCTCCGGTCTTAAGTACCACATGGTTTCCCTCTTCAACCATCCTGACGGTCTCCATCGTACTGTCCATGGCCTCTCTAATCTCCTTCTGCAGGGTTGAGACAATGGTTGCAATGTCCTGTGTGGATGCGGCGGTTTTTTCCGAGAGGTTCCTCATCTCATCGGCAACTATAGAAAAACTCTTTCCGTGTTCTCCGGCCTGAACAGCCAGTATTTGTGCATTCAGGCTGAGCATGCCTGTCTGTTCAGTCACATCCTTGATAACCGACAGTATTTTTTCGATATCCCTTGACCTCCTGCCAAGCCTTTCAATTGCCTCTGTGAGGGAGTTGACGGAATCTTCAATCCTTTCCATTCCCTCTATTGCATCTACAACGGATAACATGCCCTTTTCTGCAATAATATTTGTTGTCCGGTTGCTCAGTTCAGCGGATTCCTTGATGGTTTTTTCTGCCTCCTTGACTGAGGCATTGATCTCCTCAATAGAGGTTGAAGCTTTATGTACTGCAGAAGTAGCATTATCCGCCATTGATGCTACTTTCTGTGCCGACTGAGTCAGTCCTGCCACTGCGGAGTATGAATCACTGATATTGCTATTGAGATTGCCTATACTGGATGCTATTTCCTCTGATGCGGCCCTCATCTCAAGAAGTGCAGAGACATTGTCATTTGACAATGAGAGGAGTTTTTCCGTATTAGCTATCGTCTGTTTCTGGGACCCGGAGGCGTTTTTTACTGCCCTTGATATCTCCTCCAGGGATCTCTGTCGATTACTTATGCCATTTATAACATTTTTAAATGTCAGGTTTAACTGGCTTATTGCTGCAGAGACGTTGCCTGTGATGCTTTTTAGTTTCCTTACCGTGATCAGGAGCCGTTCAATGAGGAAGTCGAGCCCTTTTGCTATGATTCCAATCTCATTGTCCTCTGCAATCTCTATCTTCTGCGTGAGATCACCGAGGGTGACCTTCTCTATGCTTGCGCTTAAACTCTCTATCTGTCTTCCGATATGCCTTTGAAAAAAGAGATAGATCAGAAAGGTCAGGACAAGAAAGACGATACCCTGAAGTATCAGATTTGTGAGGATGAAAACCGTATCCGGCTTTACCTGTTTGTAAGTTATCGTTACTGTTCCGGTCTTTTTATCCCCTTCCATTATCGGTGTCTCCATCTTTTGTGAAGCCATTTCCTCAGGTGCCTGAGATTTTCTGATCAGGGACTTGCTGCCCTTGGTTACCTCTATGGAGACTATGTTTTTATCCTTAATAGCCCCTTCTGTTAACTGTTCTATATATGTGTAATCCTGACTTGTGTTAATAGCGGCTGCGGCATTTGCAATCAGGGTTGATACCAGGGAGATCCGTTCTCTTAAATCATCCTCAATTGTGATATTATGCCGGGAAAAAGACCAGTACCAGATGAAGGACTGTCCTATAAGGAGTATTATAAGGACCCTGAATATGAATGTTGTGGATAGTTTCTTTTTTATCTTCATGAGTATTCCTTCCTGATTAAATTCATGGTTTGCAGACTGTAAAAAAAATTCTCTCTAAAAGGCATCTCATATCATTTTCAGCCTTGACATGATATCCCTTATCCAGGCGTAGTCATCATCATGTGCCTCAACAAAACCTGTATAATGTTCATCAATGGATTTCAGTACCGTTATCCCTTCAGTGCCGGTATCCTTCAGGGCGAGGATCGCGGATTTTATCTCTTCTGTACCTTCCTCAGGCATCTCCCTGGTAATACATATATTGAACTCGGGTATTTCTTCAGAGAATTTTATGAATTTCAACCCCTGGTCCTTGTATTTATCTGCAGTTGATTCCATAACTCCTCCAGCGTCATACCCTCCTGAAAGTACTGCCTTTGCCACATCATCGTGGTGCCCGAGGTAATTATAAAAGAGGAGGCCGTCAAGGTCTATGCCTGCTTCAAGGAGCATATACCGTGGCACTATATGGGAGGATGTAGACTCCTGGTCGCCAAAGGCAAAAGAGCAGTCCCTCAGGTCTTCAATACTCGATACAGGGCTGTCGTTCCTTGCAATAATGACTGAGTGATGAAAGGGCTTGCCGTCCCTCAGGGCCTTGGCAATTACCCTTACTCCATAATCACGGTTGGCCTTTATGTACGTTGAGGGGGTCATATAGCAGACCTGTGTTGCACCACTGCCTATATCTTTTATTGCACTGTTGAAATCTACGCCTACTTTTAATTCTACCTTCTTGCCGAGTTTTCTGCTCAGGTACTCAGCGAGGGGGGTAAACTTTCTGTGCATATCTGCCGGGGATTCAAGGGGAATTACACCGAGTCTGAGGGTCTTCTCAGGCCTTGCAGATATAGAGAATCTGAAACTTTCCATTTCCGTCACAATAAGTTCGGAGTCTTTAACGAGGGACCTGAGGGAATTGTTGACCTTGAATGAGAGGTTCCTGTTTTTCACCGGAAGGTCGGATATATTGTTCATTTATGGCGTTGGCTATCTGCTGGCTCTTTTCAGAAACCACATCAGTGCTCTTTCTTATCTGTTTGCTCTGCAGGGATTGCTCTTCTGTAGCAGTTTTCACCTGCACGGCTATATCCTTAACCTTCTCTGCTGCATTCGTTATAAGGTTCATTCCCCTTGATTGCTCGGATGTGGCCTTTGCAATTGCTCGGATGTGGCCTTTGCAATCTGACTTGCCATATTACGGACATTTTCCATTGACCTTGATACAAACCTTGCTGCCTCAGCCTGCTCTGAGGTTGAGTGTTCAATGGCCGTAGACATCTCTGAAGAAAGCTCTGCACTCTCCACAATCTTTTTCAGTACCCCTGATGACTCCTTTGAGAGCCCGAGTCCCTCATTGACCGCTTCAAGGCCATGTTTCATTGCATCCACTGCATCCCTGACCTCCTGCTGTACCGTCTGTATCAGTGATGAAATCTCCTGAGTGGAGAAGGATGTCCTCTCTGCGAGGTCTTTTATTTCATCGGCAACAACAGAAAACCCCTTGCCGTGTTCTCCTGCTTGGGCTGCCAAAATAGCTGCATTCAGTGCAAGGAGGGTCGTCTGGTCTGTAACATCGTCGATTACGGTAAGTATCTTTCCTATCTCCTCCG
>QIJG01000146.1 GCA_003232715.1 Nitrospirota bacterium | reverse complement strand
CCCTCCTGGTGTACAAGTCAAAGTAGAGAGTCGCATCCCTGTTGTCAGCGAGTGCCAGGAACAGGGGCTGACGGTAGAAAAAACCCTTGTCACTTCTGAATCCCGGCTCAGGCACGAGGAGACCGGTCTTTCGTTCAGTATAAATAGGTGCCCACAGAAGTGGACTGTACAGGACCGGAAGACCTTTTATCCTGAAGAGCACGTTTTTTGCCTTCAGCCTGTCGCCAATTCTGATATCGGTCTTTTTGGAGCTGAAACACCATGCAGGCAAAGGCGCATCGCACGTTGTAAATGTGGCCTTTCTTATCACGTAGTTTTTCTCATCAAGACGCTCGATCTCTTCAGCCCTGATATGGTAATTATCCTTTTTGAAGAAGAGACGCGCGTTGTAGATAATGCCCCTCTTTGTTTCCATATTAATCTCAAGATTCTCTGCCTTTATAATGACCCACCTGTCTTCGTACCTTACATTCCCTGTGGCCCTGGCCTCTCCGGTCTTCTCCCTATAATCCGCTTTGTCAGCCTGAAGAAGGGCATCCAGCCTTCTTATCCGCACATTCCCCCTCAGGTGATAGACCTGCTGAGCTGCATCGTATGTCAGGAACTTTGCCTCAATGGAAGTTTCCACTTCTTCAGCACTGCAAAGGGCAGGGAAGAGGAAGAAGCCAATCAGTAATAATATAATTGCAAACTGTAGGTTTTTCATGTAGTTCTATGTGAGGGGTCAAGTCTCAACATTCAACATAACTGTTCATTTTGATTCTCTGAAAGAGAGGTGTCAGCGCTTATGTTAAATGTTGAGACCTGACCCCCTGCTATCTATGCTCTCTTAATTTAGCAAGAACGGCCTTCTCTCCCATTACCTCGCGTGTCTCCCCGACAGTATAGAAGGAGCCCGTCACAACAACAAGATCACCCTTGTGATAAAGCCCTCCAGCAAGTTTAATGGCTTCTTTTATATCCGGTGTGGCATAAAAAGAGGGGTCAGGTCTCAACATTTGACATAACTGTTCATTTTGATTCTCTGAAAGAGAGGTGTCAGCGCTTATGTCAAATGTTGAGACCTGACCCCTTGCTATTCTGAGCAGTGTCTCCGGTTTTTCAGATCTGCCGTAGGATGGGGAAGTAAATATGACTGCACGGGCAAGTGGCAGGAGGGGGTTGAGGATTTCTTTTATATCCTTGTCAGCCATTGCTCCGAAGATGAGTATCAGGTTGTCATAATTCCCTGTCCTGCATGATGACAGATATACATTGCTCAGGGTTTCTGACAGTGCAAGGGCTGCTTCGGGGTTGTGTGCTCCGTCCAATAGTATCGGTATTCCCTTAAGTTTGACAAGTTCGCACCTGCCCGGCCAGTATGTGCCGGACAGTCCTGAACGGATTACACCGGGGATATCATCAATAGGAGGACTGCAGGATTTCAGGACTATCTCCGATGCCTTGACTGCAACAGCACCGTTTATCGCCTGATAGGAACCTGTAAGGGGGGTGAAGAGACCCTTTATTTCAGTTGCGGGTTGCGGGTTGCGGGTTGCGGGTTGCGAGTTTAACCCGAAACTCATATAATCAAACCTCACCCCCGCTTGTGTCATCTCCTGTATCTCTGCCTTAAAATCATCGCCATATTTATATACAGCTACATTCTTCTCCTTTGCTGTTTTCAGGATAGTATTCAGGGCGTCCCCTGCCTGGGGTGCAAGCACAAGTGGGACTCCTCCTTTTATAATACCCGCCTTCTCATAGGCAATCTCCGGGAGGGTCTCGCCAAGGAAATCCCTGTGGTCCAACCCTACAGGGGTAATGATCGCAATATCAGGGCTTATAACATTTGTGGCATCGAACCTTCCGCCCATGCCTGTCTCGACTACAGCCCACTCCACCCCCTGCTCCCGAAAGTAAACTAATGCCATGGCAGTGACGAATTCAAAGAAGGTGGGATTTAAATCCCCGGCACTCTCTACCCGTTCCCTGATATTTTCGGCAAGTCTCAGGACGTCCTCTTCACTGATCATCTCACCATCAACCTGGATCCTTTCAGTGAAGCTCACAAGGTGTGGGGATGTGAAAGTCCCTGTTCTGATACCTGCCGCTTTCAGCATAGAGGCGATCATGGATACTGTTGAGCCCTTGCCGTTTGTGCCGGCAACATGAACAGCATGGTATGCACTTTGAGGATTGCCTGTAAGGGAGAAGAGTTTCCCCGGATTTTCAAGTCCTAACTTTATCCCCTGATGTCTGAGGCCGTAAAGATACTCGAGGGTCTCTCTGTAACTCATTGCAGAAGCTTAAGAATCCTGAAAATAGTCTCTCTCAAGTCCTTTCTGCTGACGATCATATCTATAAGGCCATGACCTATGAGAAACTCTGCCCGCTGAAAGTCAGGTGGCAACTGCTGTTTTATTGTCTGCTCTATCACCCTGGGGCCGGCAAAACCGATGAGGCTCCTTGGTTCAGCGATAATGATATCTCCAAGCATTGCAAAACTCGCGCTTACACCACCAAAAGTGGGGTCAGTGAGGACCGATATGTATGGCACTCCTCTGTCTTTAAGCCTGCCGATGGCGGCAGAGACCTTTGCCATCTGCATTAACGAAAACATCCCTTCCTGCATCCTGGCACCACCTGAGGCAGAGACTACAATAAGGGGTATCTGTTTTGCAAGGGCAAGTTCTGCCGTCCTTGTCACCTTCTCACCAACAACGGAACCCATGCTGCCACCCATAAAAGAAAAGTCCATAATAGCAATCGCAACAGGGGTCCCCTTTATCTGCATCTCTCCACTGATAATTGCATCATTAAGCCCACTCTTCCCCCGGTTTTTCGCCAGCCTTTCACTATAGGGAATGCTGTCTTTAAACTTCAGAGGGTCTGAGGAGGCAAGGTCAGGGTCCATCTCCTGAAAAGAGCCGCTGTCTACAAGGAGTTTTAACCGCTCCATAGCGCTTATACGGAAATGGTAGTTGCACTTGGGGCACACCTTGAGGTTTCTTTCAACCTCTTTGAGGTATATAATCTCTTTGCAGTTGTCGCACTTTACCCAGAGCCCTTCGGGAATCTTTACCTTCCGGTCCGCCTTCTCTTCTTTTGTTCTTTTAAACCACGCCATAGTTAGTCAAACTATCATTTGCCATTTGCTATTTACCAATGGGGCTGTTTAACGAAAGACGAGCAGCCATTTAGTGATTTATTTTCCATAGGTTGATCGGTTATTGAGAAATGACAAAAAGTAAATGACAAATGGTAATTACTTTTCATATCGCCCTTCTCAGTGACTTCAGATAGCTCTTCAGCCCCTTTTCATTTTCGTTGATCATCTTTACAATGGAGCTTCCAATAATCACACCATCCGCAATCTCCGCAACTGCCTCTGCATCCTCGGGTCTCTTCACCCCAAAGCCGACGGCAACAGGCTTTCCGGATACGGACTTAATCTTCCTGATCATCCTTCTCATAGTATTATCTATAGTAAGACCGGCACCTGTAATGCCTGTTATTGAGACATAATATATAAAACCTGTTGATTCACGGCTGATCAGCTTTATCCTTTCATCGGTTGAGGTTGGAGCAAGCAGGAATATGGTTGAAATTTCTTTGGTCCGTGCAAATCTGATGAGGTCTTTGGCCTCGTCAGTGGGCAGGTCAGGCACTATCAGCCCGTCAACTCCTGAGCCGGATGCATCGTCTATAAAGGATGCAAGTCCATATTTGAAGACAGGATTAAAATAAGTCATAAGGACTATGGGAACAGAGGTCTTTTCCCTGAGTCTCCTGACAGCCCCAAGAACCTTTCTGAGCGTTACCCCCCGCTTAATCGCCCTCTCTGCAGCCATCTGTATAGTGGGCCCGTCTGCAAGAGGGTCGGAAAATGGGACCCCAAGCTCTATAATGTCAGCACCACACTCCTCAAGCAAAAGCACAAGCTCTTCCGTCTTTTTCAGTGATGGATCCCCTGTCATTATATAGGGAATAAATGCTTTTTTGCCCCCCTGCTTTAAATCATCAAAAAGCCTCTCTATTCTGCCCATGACTCATTTTCTCCTTGTACTTATATAAGGACCACCTCAGGAAAAACCCTGCACGCTGTTTTACATAATAAAAAATATTATAGCACAGTTTCCTGATATTTGACTTTTCCGGCAAGGGTTGACTATTTTAACTAATTACTTCATTAAAGGGGGGCTTCGGCGGGGTCAAATGCAGAAGTTTTTATGAATTCCATACTATTAAAAAAGGGGGGATGAAAATGATCAAAAATCTCACTGCCAAAGGGCTTTCCATTGAATCGGACAGTTTTCAGGTCATAGAGGGGCTTTTGAAAGGCAGGAGTTTTTCCGCAGAGGAACTCCAGGTGGTTATGCGCGTTATCCATGCCACGGGAGACCCCCAGTATGAAGAACTGATGGAGTTCCATCCCGGTGCAATAGAGGCTGCTCTAAAGGCCATTAAAGAGGGCCGGGACATCCTTGTTGATGTTAAGATGGCAGAGTCAGGGATCAGCAGGAAGATACTGGAGGAGTTTGGGGGGAAGACTATCTGCCTGATATCAGACAATGATGTAATTGAGGCTGCAAAGGCTGAGGGCAAGACAAGGGCTGAGGTAGCGATGGAAAAGGCGGTGGAATCAGGATGCGGGATTGGTATTGTTGCCATTGGAAATGCACCAACAGCACTTATGAAAATAATGGAGATGGTTGACAACGGTCTTTTCATGCCGGACCTTATAATAGGTGTTCCTGTTGGCTTTATTATGGCGGAAGAGTCCAAGACCGAACTTATGAAGAGGGATTATCCCTTTATCAGCTGCAGAGGCAGAAAAGGTGGAAGTTCAGTTGCTGTAGCAGTGCTCAATGCCCTTTTGAGGATAGCCTGGAGTAATACCCCGGCTTAAATCTCCTTACGCAAGGTCATCAATTCAGTGCCAATCCTATTTGACAATAATAGATCTAATCTGTTTCAATAAAAACCGTCAGTGTATGAACTTTTCCTCGCTGGCACAGATGGATGTGAGGAAGAGGGGTGAAAATCCCCCGCTGCCCCGCAGCCGTGAAGGGAACGAAAGCCCGTACAGGAAGCAAGTAACGATGCCTCTTGTAAAAACCACTGGGATAACGAGTTGAACGGTTCAAACCGTTCGAACGTTTCCCGGGAAGGTGGGTAAGTAGGAATCAGAGTCAGTTTAACTCGCAACCCGAGTTTGCAGCTAACTGTCTCATTGCCCTGAGCCGGAACACCTGTCCATCTGCAAATACCTCGCGGGAGGTGAGCACATGAAGATGGGTTTATCCGCCTTTAGTGTCTTTCCCCATAATCCCCCATAGTTAGACTGTTTACTCTTTGTTTTCTTAGAGTTAGTGGTGAACAGTCCTGTAAATCTATGGAGGAAAAATATGCAAAACAGGTCCCTCTCAGTCTGTCTACAAGGGTGAAAAACAGATGAATCATCTCTTTGAATCAGGTCTGTTTGATACGGAAACCGTAAGCAGGACCGGTACCGGAACAGACGATGCAGGTTCATTCATTGTCTCGGTTTCTGCAGAACCTGTTGAAGGAGCGCTGACACTATTTGCAGGGTATCTCTCGGAACCCGGGGCGGAAAGGAGGAATGAGACACTGAACCTGGGGTTCAACCTTGTATTGCCCTTCCTTGAAAACCTGAGGATAGACGGGGAGTACATGAAGGCAATAAAGAGGGAGAGATATTCAGGAGCCGACAGGGAGTTTAAGGAAGGAGTGCTGTCTGTGGCCGCAGCCTACGAGTTTGTATTGAGGAAAAGAGAGGTAATAGGTGGAGGGCTGTTTGAAGAAAGGAAGGCACATATCCTTTCAGAACCCCTGGAGGTTTCACTGAGGTATGAGTACTTTGACGATAACGGACTTGCAGCCAGTGTAGACGCATGGAGTGTTAAAAACCGTTACAGTGCTGGAGCAAGGTACAGTTTTTACAATGAGGAGACATCCGGACGGAATGCATTTCTGTCAGTTGAGTACAGACGAACCGGGTTGAGAGTTGACAGTCCGGCAGATATGGAAAAAGACGATGACGAGATTTATGCAAGAATGGGAGTTAACTTTTAAAATTAAACCGGATCTAAACACGGAGGTTAAATAATGAGTACCCGATATACACTGTTTACCGTAACATCCCTGACAATATTTATGCTGTTTGCCTTTACCGGCAATGTTTTTGCCATGCTTAAGACCATGACGTTAAAGAAAGATCCGGCAATAGTCGTTGCCGCCTTTGGTACTACAACAAGGGCACAGGTAACCTATGATTTCTTTGACGAACAACTGAAAAAAGAACTGCCGGCAAAATACAGAAACTATGAGATACGCTGGGCATTCACTTCAGAGATAGTCCGTGAGAGGGCCAACAGGAAGTTCAAAAAGGCCGGAATTAAAAAGAGATACCTCAGCCTTGCACAGGTCATATCAAACCTTGAGGACGAGGGTTACAGGAAGATAGTGGTTCAGCCGTTGCATATCTTTCCGGGTATAGAGTATGAAAGTGTACTCGGTATGGTTGAAGGATTGAGAGAGGCTTTTAAAGACTTCAACCTGAGAATCGAGGTAGGAAAACCACTACTGCAGTACTGGGGGAGTATGGCTTCAGTAATAGAGATATTAAAGCCTGATTTACTCACACCACAGCAAGGTTGTAATGTCCTCACCTCTCATGGGACAGAAAAGACAAATGAAGGGGATAATCTAACCTATCTTGGCCTTGACGGGAGGTTATCCCAGGAGTTTAGCAATACCTTCCTGGGAAGTGTTGAAGGAATAGCATCCAGGGAATCAGCCCTTGCAAGGGCAAAGGCCTGCAAAGCAAAAACGGTGAAGTTCATTCCTTTCATGTACGTTGCCGGCAATCATGTTATGAACGACATAATGGGCTCAGAAGCCAAAAAAAATGGAGAACTTTCATGGTCCCTTGAGATGAAAAAGGCAGGGTTCAGGACTGAAGCAACTACTATTGTTTACAAGGGGAAGGAATACTATAAGGGACTCGGTTTTTACCCTGAAATAAACAGGATGTACATTGAAGGTATTATCGGAATGCTGAAGAAGTTTGAGTTCTAATCATGTCCGGACTTGATTCAAGAACGCTCCGGCTTATGCGCAAGATACACAGATGGGGCGGCCTGCTGTTGGCCGCCTTCATCATTTTCTACTGTATTACCGGGATATTGCTTAACCATAGGGAATTTTTTGACTATTTTGTCCTCAGGAAAAAGACCGAGTATAAGGTCCCGTCCTCCGACATTGAATTGATGAAGTCGTTTGTAGAGTTTTACAAAAAGCAGATAAACAGGAGCGATGACCCGGTAGTAATAAGGATACGCAAGGAAAAAACCATAGAGTTCCTCTATGGTTTTCACGGAAAGACGACTTATATTATCAACCCCGAAAAAGGAACAATGGAGAAGATAGAAAAACATCCGCAGCAGCCTTTTGGCTGGCTGGATAACCTGCATAAGACATTCAAGACCAGTATGTTCTGGCTCTTCCTTTCTGACCTGGCATCTGTGGGTATCCTGGTAGTGACGATATCAGGTCTGGTAATTCTCAGGTATCGTATGCTTGACTATATCATGGTATTCGGGGGGGTCTTAATCCTGATAGCAGGAGCGTTGTTGTCATAATGAAAAACTCGACGGTAGAGGATAAAACTGCATTAAACGTAGAGGGGCTTGTAAAAAAATATGGGAAGGAAAAAGCCCTCAAGGGTGTCAGCTTTAAAATAGAGGGTGGAGATTTCCTGGGCCTTCTTGGTCCAAACGGTGCTGGAAAAACCACTACTATCAAGATACTTACAGGGCTTACAAAACTCACGGAAGGAGGAGTTTATTACTACGGCAGAGACTTTTCAAGTCATCCCGGAGAGGCCAAGAGGGTTATAGGAATGGTTCCGCAGCAGAGCAATCTGGACAGGGACCTCACGGCCTTTCAGAACCTCTACCTCCACACCATCCTGCACGGCATCCCGAAACCCTTACGAAAAGAAAAGATTGATGAGGCCCTTGAGTTTGCGGGCCTCAGGGAATACAGGGACCGTCAGGTCAAGACCTTCTCCGGAGGTATGCGCAGGAGGCTCGTTATTGTGAGGGCGCTCCTTCATGAGCCCCGGATACTCTTCCTTGACGAACCGACTGTCGGTCTTGATCCGCAGATAAGGCGTACGCTCTGGGAGTTTATCCTGAAGGTGAATCAGGTCAAAGGGACGGCCATACTCCTTACCACTCATTACATCGAAGAAGCGGAAAAACTCTGTGGCAGGGTCCTGATTATAAACAGGGGCAGGATTATTGCCGAAGGCCCCCCTGATGACCTCAAAAAGGATATTGGCGGGTATGTGCTTGAGATATTCCTTGAGGACAGGATTGAGGAGGAGTTTTTCTCCTCAAGGGAAGATGCCCTGGAGAGACTGAAAGAGTACGACCATTCATGCAAAGTCAGGGAGGTTACGCTTGAGGATGTCTTCCTGAAACTCACGGGAAGGAGGATTAATGTTTAACGGGTTCAAAGGAGTTCTTTACAGGGAACTGAGTGTCTTCCGCACAAGGGCAAAGAAGCAGATACTGGCCTCCTCTCTTTCTCCGCTCCTGTACCTGATAGCCTTTGGCTGGAGTTTCGGCAAGGGGGTGAGCGTGGATGGGCTCCCCTATATCACTTTCCTTATCCCCGGACTGATCACCATGAGTAGTCTGAACCAGAGTTACGGAATTGCACAGGAGCTGAATATCACCAGGTTCTACTTCCATGTCTTTGACGAATTTCTTATCGCCCCCATATCTCACACGGAGATTGTGCTTGGAGAGGCAGCGTATGGAATGTTCAAGGGGCTGCTAAGCACAATACTTATCTTTGTCTATGCCCTTCTTTTTGGGGTAAAACTGATCTTCAACCCGATATTTTTCTTGGCAATATTACTTCACACCTTTCTCTTTGCAGCTCTGGGCATAACAATAGCAATGATTGTGCGCGACCATGGGACCCAGGCAATGGTAAATACCTTTGTGATAACCCCAATGATATTTCTGTCCGGAACCTTTTTCCCGGTGGACAAACTGCCGTATATCTTTAAAGTGCTTGTGTATGCCCTGCCCCTTACATATTCTACAAAAGTAATAAGGGCATCACTGACAGGCGGGGAGATTAACCCCGTCTTTGTCTCGCTGATAGTAATGTTTGCAGCACTCTTCTTTTATACAGCTCTATGGGCCGTGCGGAGGGTGGAGGCTTGAGGACAAAGGACAGAGGACAGAGGGCCGGCAAAAGGAGGGATTGCCGGGGTGGCGGCTGAAAGATGACTGATCTGAAGAGAATAAACCTTGCCATAACCGTCAGTGTATTCCTGCTGGTGGTCATTACAGTCCTTGCAGTCTCAAAAGGTGCAGTGGAAATACACCTGCTGGAGATGACAGCGGTGGAGAGGGACATACTCTTTTATGTAAGGATACCCCGTGTCCTGCTTGCAGGACTTGTGGGTGCCTCCCTGGTTTTGAGTGGAACCCTTTTTCAGTATGTTATGAAAAACCCGCTTGCCGATTCATTTACAACAGGGGTCTCTGCATCCTCTGCAATGGGTGCAGTTGTGGCAATCATGCTCGGGTTTGGGGCCATCTTGCCGCTGTTTGCCCTGGCCGGAGGTCTTACAGGATTATTGGCGGTGTACAAGATATCATCTGTAAGGGGAAGGGTTCAACCTATTACAATGCTCCTTGCCGGCATAGTAATAAGCACCTTTGCCTCTGCCGTTATCAGTCTGATGAAGTTTATGAGTGACGATGCAGTCAGTTCCATAATCTTCTGGCTCATGGGCGGGTTTCAGTCTGCCTCCCTGGGCAAGGTGATGATACTTGCGGGGGTCCTCCTGATATCCTTTCTTGTGATCAGGAAGGACTACCTCAGCCTTGATATCATCTGTTTTGACGACACAACTGCATCCTCAAGCGGAGTGAATGTGGCGCGTCTGAGGCGGAAGGCATTCTTTATTGCCGCCCTGCTTACTGCCTTCAGTGTCGGATATGCCGGAATCATAGGGTTTGTAGGCCTTGTAGTGCCCCATGTTGTGAGGCTTCTGAAGTATGTAAAGGCGGCAGAGCTGATACCGTTGAGCCTCCTCTGCGGTGCATTCTTCATGATCCTCAATGACCTTATTGCAAGGACCGTTCTTTCCGGGGGACAGGAGCTGCCTGTCGGGATAATCACATCCTCAATAGGGGGTATCTTCTTCCTCTACCTCCTTATAAAGAGAAAGAAGGAGCTTTTCTATTTTGATTAAGCTTGAAGGGATACGGGCAAGACAGGGTGATTTTCTGCTCAGTGCGGAAAGGGTTACACTAAAGGAGGGAGACTTTGTGGCCGTCCTTGGAAATAACGGAAGCGGCAAGTCGACCTTCCTCTCCGTGCTTGCAGGGCTGAATAAGTTTGAGGGCAAATATCTGCTTGAAGAGAGGGAGTTTCAGGAAATCCCGACAACTGAAAGGCATGGCCTTATCAGCCTGCTGCCGCAGATGACCACCCTGATACTTACAGGCAGGTTTATCCATACAAACGGCTTGAGCTATACAGATGCAGACCTTGAGGCAACGGAGAGGGCGATGACAGAGCTCGATATCATGCACCTGAGGGATAGGCAGTTCAACGAGCTCTCAGGCGGTGAAAAACAGCGTGTGCTTCTTGCAAGGACCATCAACAAAAACACCAGGGTTATACTGCTTGATGAACCGCTGAGCGGTATAGACATTCTGCACCAGCACGACTCCATAAGGCTCCTCAAGGAGCTGAGCAGGAAGAAACTCGTTATAGTTGTAATACACGATATATCCCTTGCACTGAGGGAGTTTGAAAGGTTTCTCTTCTTTACAGGCGGAGACCTCTCTTATGAGGCAAGAAGCCATGAGATTCAGGAAGACAGGCTCTCCGAAATCTTTGGGGTGCGTATCAATTTTTTAAGACATGATAAAGGTATATTCGTATACACGGAGGGAAAATGAGAAGAATCAGGGATTCAAAATTCAGGCTGTGGTTTTTTTGTATTGTTTTAATTACTGTATCATCAGTGGCCCTTATAAAAACACCTCCTGCATATGCATACGGAAGGATAGTGGTGCTTTATGCTGCTGCAAGCCCTATACTTAAAGAGCTCGGGGTCGGGAACAGGGTGGTAGGTATTACCAGGACGGATAAAACCTTTGATGATGCCGTTAAAGTCGGCTCACACCTGGAGCCGAACCTTGAGTTGATAAATGCCCTCGCGCCTGACCTTATTGTGGCCGGCTCTGTAAGGGCTTTCCCCAGGTTGATGGCAGAGAGGGTCAAGGCGGATGTCTTTTATTACGACCCAAGAAGTCTTGAAGATATCCTTGTAAAAATAACGGATCTCGGCAGACTCCTTGGAAAGGAACAGGAGGCAGCGGGCCTTGTGAAGAGGTTGAGGGAGAAGCTGTCTTCAGTAACAGCCCCGTCTAAAAGACCCACTGTGATATATGAGATCAGTTCAAAGTCACTCAGGGTGGCTGGCGGCAGGAGTATAATTACATCCATCATAGAGGCAGCAGGGGGAGTCAATGCCGTAAAGGTTCAAAAAAAGCATGTCCTTCTCTCCCCTGAAAAGGTGCTGGAATAGGCCCCATGAACAGGAATCCGGAGCCCCCCCTGAAAAGGCCCTTTTTCAGGTCTCTTCACAGTAAGGTAGTCGAGGTTCCGGAGCTTAAGTTTGCAAGGCCCGGCATCAATGCATTTGAGGCTGTAATAGACCTTAATAAAATTTTTCGTGGAGAAGATAATGAGTAATACCGTCTATTCGATCGGGCTTGGTCCGGGAAACCCCGAACTCATGACGGTCAAGGCAAGAAGGATACTTGAGGAGTCGGATATTGTGGTGGTACCCCAATCCGACAAGACCGGAAGGAGCGTGGCAAGGGATATTATCCTCCATTACATAGACCCCTCAAAGATCCTGATGTATTACTTCCCGATGAACAATGACAGGGAGGACCTGGAGAAGAGGTATACCGAGCTGGCCCGGAAGATAAAGGGGCTGATAGAAGAGGGTAAAGTGGTATCATATGTGACAATGGGTGACCCGACCATATTCAGCACATCAAATTATATTACCGAAAAGCTGAGGGCAGTAGAAGTGGAAGTAAAGCACGTCCCCGGTATAAGCTCCATAAACGCTGCATCAACAATGCTTGGGCTGCCTTTGTGCGTCAAAGGAGAGCACTTTGGTGTTTATGAGATGCCTATGGAGGTTGATGAGGCAGTGAAACTTATCAGGAGGCATCCGACCACGGTCTTTATGAAGGTGAACAGAAAACTGCCTGTGCTCGTTGAGGCTGTCAGGATAGCGGTGCCTGAAAGGGCTTATCTTGCCCGCAGGATAGGTCTTGACGAGGAGATTTTCTATGATATGCTCAACTGTTCACCTCCACCAGATGCTGCGTATCTGTCGGTTGCAGTGATAAGGAGGGGGCGATTGGCTGGATAGGTTAGGTTGAATTGAACTATAACGTGGAGTAAAGAGATAAACGGTTGTTGGAAGGGATATGACAGACTCTTCACTCATTCTCGTCCCGGCATCCAGCCGGGACTCCGAGGTAAGTATCACGATTCACCCTCCAGGTGAAGACTTTGTGATACTTAAAACCGTTCAGAGTCTATCAAATCCCTTCCTTCCTTTGTTTGACGCTCTTTACCGCTGCAGCATATGATGATATGAGAAAGGGGTTTACAACTGGTGCTGCTGCTACCGCAGCAGCAAAGGCAGCGGCAATACTGCTGGTCGGAAGTCAGGGCCGGAGGCTTACGGGATTTGTAGAGATTCAACTCCCTGTCGGCAAAAGAGTCTGCCTTAAAATCCACAACTCTGAACTCTTAACTCCTAACTTTGAACTCATAGCCCGGGCATCGGTTATCAAGGATGCAGGCGACGACCCTGATGTTACAAACGGGATGGAGATAATTGCAGAGGTAAAAAAACTTGACCATACAGGTGATATAGTGATAAAAGGTGGTGAGGGTGTTGGTGTGGTAACAAAACCCGGATTACAGATCCCGGTGGGTGAGGCGGCAATTAACCCCGTGCCGATAGAGATGATAAAAAAGGCGGTTAGGGACGTGCTGCCAAAGGGCGGGATAGCGATTGAGATATCAGTGCCGCGTGGCAGGGAGGTTGCAGAGAAGACCTTTAATCAGAGGCTGGGTATTGTGGGTGGAATATCGATAATCGGCACAACAGGCATAGTAGAGCCCATGAGTCTTGAGGCCCTCAAGGCAACCATAAGGTGTGAGATAGATGTGGCACGGGAGGAGATCAGAAGCGCTTCTTCCGCCCTTTTTCTTGCACCCGGCAAGATCGGAGAAAATGCCCTAAAAAGGCTCTTTGGTGATATAAGGGTTGTCCAGATGAGTAACTACGTGGGGTTTGCACTTGAGTATGCCAGGGAAAAGGGTATGGATGATATTGTCATTGGCGGTCATCCGGGAAAGCTTGCCAAGATAATGATGGGCTATTTTGACACCCATTCAGGAAACTCTCCGCAGGCCACCGGATTTGTAGCTGAATTCCTGGGTCTGAACAGTGAGTTTAATACTGTTGAGGAGATTATTCAATCAGTTCAAAAGGTGTCAGGTTCGGGACAGACCTTTTTTGACCTTGCCGCAGGTATTGCTGAGGCAGTAAGGGGCAGGTTTGGTTTCAGGACGGTTGAGGTATGTCTCTTTGATATGAAAAAAGGGCTGACAGGCAGGGGGAAATGCACAGGATAACGGTAATAAGCGCAGGGCCGGGAGGCAGGGGATACATTACAGCCATTGCTTTGCAGAAGGCAGGGCAATGCGATGTAATAATAGGCACGGAGCAGCAGGTAGCTACAGCAGGTCATACTCCAGGGCAGACCGTCTACAGGGAAAGCTCCATAGAGGGGATAATGAGACTGATAGCGCGGCACAAGGGCCGGCGTGTCGGGGTGCTCGTTACCGGAGATGCAGGGATTTACAGCCTTGCGCAGAAGATAATCGAAAGGTTCGGCAAAGAGGCTGTTGAGGAGATAATTCCCGGGGTATCAAGTATCCAGGTGGCCTTTGCAAGGGTCAGGGAGCCCTGGCTCAATGTGCGGGTCTTTTCATTTCATGGGAGACCGCTTGAAGGGCTTGAGGATATTTTAAGCTGTGACAGGGTGGCAGTCCTGTGTGACAGGGAGAATAATGCAAAGGCAGTGCTCTTTGCCCTGACAGGACCGGGCCTCTTTGATGAGGCACGGAGCGTCTATGTATGCCGGGACCTGACAATGGAGGAAGAAAGGGTGTTGGAGGTAAGAAGCCTTGAGGATATAGAGGGCATTGAGACAGGGAGAAGGGAGATTGTCCTGTTGATTAAAAAACCCGGATCCGGAGATAAAAGGTTATAGGAAGGGACATGATAGACTCTTCACTCATTCTCGTCCCGGCATCCGGTCGGGACTCCGAGGAAATTTTGCAATTCACCATCCGGGTGAATTTACTGCGAAATTTTTGAACCCGTTCAGAGTCTATCATATCCCTTCCTTCCCTTGTTTGCCGCTTTTTATCGCTGCATCGGGAAAAACTTTATAATTGCATTCTGATATTTTATGAAGACAGCCACAATAGCAATAACTGAAAAAGGTGCTGAGACGGCCCTGAAGATCGC
>QIJG01000165.1 GCA_003232715.1 Nitrospirota bacterium | reverse complement strand
TCCATCACTCCATCACTCCATCACTCCATCACTCCATCACTCCATCACTCCATCACTCCATCACTCCATCACTCCATCACTCCATCACTCCCCCTTTACCTGGCTCCATCGACAATTTCCAGGACTATCCTGTCAACCTCTTCTGCTACGGTCTTAATATTTGCATCCGGATAGAAATCCGATATTATCCTGGGTCTTAATGCGCTTATGCAGGTTTTACCGTTCTCCACATAGACACTGATGGGACATGGAAGCATGAGAGCTATCTTAACATCAGCATTCAGGACCTCATTTGCATATTTGGCATTACATATCTCGATAATCTTTAACGGTTCCCGCTCAAATCCCTTGCCTGCAAGCGTTGCCGTCACATCATGAACATGCAGCACTCCAAACCCCTTTTCTTTTGTCTGTGCTACAACTGCCTCCACTGCATCATCAAAACTCTTGCTTGTCTCTACCGTGTAATCAAACTTTTCCATTCTGAACCTCCCTGAATTAAAATGCCCTCAAATTGAGTGATCCATACCCGAATCCGGCGATAAAAAGCCTCAAACTTCGTTATTTTCCATGAACCTTTTATGAGAGAACCCCTTGGCATGGCTCCTGTCCTGCCAAAGACCGGATTATAAAAGATTAAGCCTGTTTCTGAGTTCAAAGCCCATCAATCCCCCTGATTCCCTTTTACCCTTATACTGAACCATCACCTTATGTGTATCCCCCATCCCAAGCAGAAGCCCTTTAATCTTCGGGATCTCACTTTGAAACCCGGGATCAGCACTCAACATCCCTGAAATAACCTTATCAATACCGAGAGATACAAGAAACGTCCCCTGAGGACAATACCCGATTGTCCTCATCCCCACCTCCTCTCCCCAGTCCCTGAGGGAGGAAAAGTTAACATGGGCAGTAATATCCTGTTCCCCGACGTATCCATACGGGTCTTCATTACAGGTATGTCTGTGATAGCAGAGTAGTGTCCCCCGGTTCCTCTCCTCTGCATAGTATTCCCATGAGGGATAGCCGTAGTCAATGGTTATAACAAACCCTTCAGTGAGGAGATTGTCTATCTTTTCCAGAAACCCCCTCAGCCTCAGGTTCACCTCTGTCCTGTAACCGGTTATCTCCGGTATCCTGTATCTCCTGATGTATTCTGCCAGATCAGGAGTACTTAACTCCCCCTCAGTTTCTTTAAATCCATCTTCCGCCACATCCACATATACCTCGGAAAAGGTATCATTCATCCTCACTACATGCACAGGAAAAGAGTCAGGCAACTCATTTGAGACAACACAGCCGCAAAACTGCTCTACCTCAGTGAGCGAGGAGACCCACTGAACTATCCCTTTATACTCCGAGAGCATTTTCTGCTGACCCTGCCGTATATGAGGATTCCTTTCAACGATTATGTAACGCCATCCATCCCCCCAGTTGAACTCTCTCCGGATATATGACAAGATCCCTTCTGACATAAACCCACTGCCTGCACCGATCTCAAGGATAGTGAATCCCCCGGGCTCTCCCAAAAACCTCCTCATCTCATCTGTCTGAATCGCCAGGAGCCATCCAAAGACCGGGTGAAGATGTGGAGATGTGAAAAAATCGCCATCAGGGCCTATGACGGATTCCCCGGCCATATAATATCCGTGCTCAGGCAGGTATAGGGCCATATCCATAAATGTCTCAAACGTTATGGGCCCCTCCTGCTGAATTCTCTCGCTGATTATCCTCTCAAGCATATCCCGTGATTAAATACCGATAAGTAGATTATAATACAATTCTTGGAAATGTGCTAATCCGGAGAATAAAGATCTGAAAATGGAACAGATAAGACTCATAATATTTGACCTTGACGGCACCCTTGTGGATTCCTCAAGGGACATCACCAATGCCCTTAATTATGCCCTGAAACCCTACGGATTTAAAACCATGGCGGTGGAGGAGACCGTAAAACTGGTTGGTGAGGGAATAACAAGGCTTATGGAAAAGGTCATAGGGACTGAAAAGATCGGGATAAAGGATGACGTACTGAAGAGATTCCTTGAGTTTTACTCAGACCATTTGACAGAGTATACAAGACCTTATACAGGTGTAACAGAAACCCTCAATAAGCTCAGCACATACGGAAAGGCGGTAATCTCCAATAAAAGGGAGGGGCTTTCCAGGAGACTCCTTGAAGAACTCGGCATGGCATCCTACTTTGATCACATCCTTGGCGGTGACAGCACACCTGAGAAAAAACCCTCCCCTCTGCCGGTACTTACAGTCCTCAAGCGGGAAAGACTAACCGCAGATAAAGCACTCATGGTCGGCGACAGCAATCTTGATATCGAGGCAGGCAAAAATGCAGGCGTCATCACCGCAGGCGTGGGTTATGGCTACAGGCCGTTAGAGGCACTTAAAGGGGCTGATTTTACAATCAGGGAATGCCTCTCCGAACTCCTGGATATTCTGAAGAAAATACAAACTGAAAACTGAATTGATAAAGAGGCCTGAGTCCCTGATACAGACCCGGGCCTCTTTATACTGATTGCGTTTATCTTATTTTTTGAGGTCAGGCTGATACATAAGATTCGTATCCATTTTATAGGTCCACGGTAAACGCTCAAGACGCCACCCGCCAATCATGCGCTGCCCGTGGAATGGGCTATGATTATCTTTTACCTTGTCACCCTCAAAACCACCAAGCAGGTTAAATACCTTGTCTGCTTTAAACCCGCAATCAACCGCAGCAGTAGTTGAAGCGATAGTCCTCGAAGCACTTCGGCACATCATCAGCAGTGTGTCGGTCTTTGGGTTGAACCTTGCCTTAAGGTCATTGTTTTATAGCCCTTCCTGCCCACCTTTGTTGTGTAGAATTTCCAGGGGATATTGTAAGCCCCGATTGGATGGCCTATATCCTGATATTCGGTACGGGTTCTAACATCCACTATAAAGGTATTACCTGGATCCTTCCTGAGCATCTTGTACGCCTCTTTGGGAGTCACATCACCACCCTTGTGTTTTCCTTTAATCGGGTATACCTCCTGGTTCAATGCAAATGCAAACGAACTAAAAGCAAATACCATCAGCACTGTTAACATCAACGTCTTTTTCACCAGGTTCATCTTCTCCTCCTTTGGATTCCTTTAGATGTTGATAAAGCCAAACAAATCCGGATCGACTCCTCAATACGGAAAACTACACCTAAACAAACCACCTCCTTTCACGTCAATCCACCAGATTACAACCTCTTTTTACAATCTTACAATATTTTTTGTTTTTATGTAAGTCAAAATCCATACCATTGTTGATTTGCTTATTAATTCACGGCTCTTTCGATATCTTTGACACTCAATAGAGTTTGTGTATAAACTCGACCAGTTGTCGTTCTTCTGTCATTCTGGCTTGTCCGGAACCGTTCTTTAAGAAGGATTCCCGACTCGCTTCACTTGCGGGAATGACAGATAACCGCAGTTTATACACAGACTCTCAATAGTGCCCTGAAAGGGACTATTTCCTTAAATTCGTTGTGAATCGGACAACATTGGGATAATTGACCTTGATTGTAACAGAGCCCCCCCCCGCATTATAGTACCCAAAATCGCTAAAATAAGTTATACTAATAATGTGTCGGACCTCATCTCTATAATTATCCCTAATTATAATGGAGAGTATAGTATCGGAAAATGTCTCGAAGCAGTTTTTTCATCCGGATATGACAATTTCGAGGTTATTGTGGTGGATGACTGCTCGGCCGACAACTCCATAGAGATCATTAAACGATTTCCCTGTAAACTTGTGTCCTTAAAGGAGCGCTCCGGAGCCTCAAAGGCAAGAAATGCCGGAGCACGGAACAGTAACGGCAAGCTCCTATTCTTCATTGATTCAGATTGTATCGTGAAAGAGGAAGCCCTCTCAATTGCAAGTGCTGCCTACGCTGCAAACGGTCCTGATGTGGTTGTCGGGGGCACGTATACACCCATGTCTTATGACAAAAGGTTCTTCAGCATTTTTCAGTCTGTCTTCATTAATTACTCTGAGACCAAGAACCTGGAAAATCCTGATTACATAGCAACTCACGCAATGGCCATTGATGCCGAAACCTTCAGAAAGAGCGGTGGTTTTCCGGAAGTCTTCATGCCCATAATCGAAGATGTGGAGTACAGCCACAGGATACGGAGGGCAGGATATAAACTGATCATGAACCCGGACCTGCTGGTACAACATATTTTTAATTACTCTTTTTCAAGATCTATGCAAAATGCCTTCAAAAAATCCAAATTCTGGACCATTTATTCTATTAATAATAAGGACCTCCTCGTTGATTCAGGCACAGCCTCTGTTGAACTGAAGGTCAATGTGCTCTCGTTCTTCCTCAACCTCCTGTTCCTGCTACTCTGGATATTTACACAGAACAGCCTGTTGCTCTACCCCATCCCCCTGATATTTGCAGTTAACATCTTTATAAACAGAAGACTCATTGGGGCTTTCTATGAAACAAAGGGCCTCTTTTTTGCTTTTCCGGCCACATTATATTATACGTTACTCTACCCCCTGGCAGTAGGCACAGGAGGAATAGCCGGAGTGATGAAACATTACCTCTCAAAAAAGAAGGGATTTTAAAATGTCCTACTCACCGTTCAGACATGTTGATTCCATATTCTGGAAACACAATCCCATCCACCTCACCCTGTTTCTGACCAAGCGCTGTAATGCAAGGTGTCCTTTCTGCTTCTACCTCTCTGCAGACAACTACGCAAGTGCAGAGGCCGCTGAACTGACACTCGAAGAAATAGAAAAGGTATCCTCTTCAATGGGCAATCTGCTCTGGCTGGCCTTATCCGGCGGAGAGTTATTCCTGAGGAAAGATCTTTATGAGATAGTCGAGGTCTTTTATGCGCAAAACAAACCCGCTATAATTCTTATGCCGACCAACGGCTTACTGACTGATGTTGTAAGGAACCAGGCAGAGAAGATACTGCAGCATTGCAAAAACAGTGTCGTTACCATAAAACTCTCTTTAGACGGACCGGAGGAAATACACGACGCAATCCGGGGGGTCAAGGGCAGTTTCAGGAAGATGATGGAGACCTACAGGGCGCTCGGAGAACTCATTGACAAATATCCGAACTTCGAACTCGGGATAAACTCTGTATTCTGTTCAATAAACCAGGACTATATGGATGAAATCCTGCAAATCGTGGGCAGTCTGGACAAGATCAAGACCCATACCGTCTCCCTGATAAGGGGTGACGTTTCAGACGGTGCATTGAAAGAGGTTGATACAGAGAAGTATCACAGGCTAATTGAAAAAATGGCGACAGATCTCAGGGATAAAAAGGCTCCTACCTATCGATTCAAGGGGGCAAGACTCAAGGCAGCCCAGGATATCGTGCAACGGAGACTCATCTATGAGACACAGGTCAAAAACAAGCAGATAATCCCATGCTATGCAGGCAAGTTGAACATAGTCATTACAGAAGCCGGAGACGTTTATCCCTGCGAGTTCTTTACTCCGAAGATGAAACTCGGCAATGTCAGAAAAGACGGATATAATATTAAAGAGATGTTGAAGACCACTCAGGCACGGGAGGTCGTACGTTCAATTCGGGAAAAGGGCTGCTTCTGTACACATGAATGTTATTTCATGATAAACATACTCTTTAATCCCACCATGTATCCGGCACTGTTGAAAGAGTATGTGAAAATCTGATTAACCCTCCTTTGCTGCACCCCGCTTACGTTCATAGACCGTTACGATTGTCCTGTACCTGAATACTCCCGTAGAGGTGCTGAAGACCCTGGTGAGCCGGTAGTCCCTTACCCTCTTTCTGACATAGCCCGGAAGGCGCTGCCCCACCCTCTGTGATATTACAATTACCGCACCGGCCAGGCCAGGCTTTTTAAGCCCGCTTCTGTAATACACGGGATTCCTGTACAGCCATGTAAACCTCAGGGATGATTTCTTGAGTCTTTTTGCCGGGATGGAACGTCCAAACCTCTTATTCACCTTATAATTGTATAAAAGCTTCCTGTCCGTAAAAAGATCCAGGATAGGTACGGCAACAGCCGGGTTAACAAAAGATCTCCTCTGTTTCAGGGTAAAAACCTCAACATCCCTGATGTCAAGCGAATTCAGATATTTGCCCGCCTCCCTCAGGTTTACCATACTGTATTTCTGCAGGAAAGGAAGATATACAGATACGGCCAGTACAAGTGTAGAACCTATAATACAGAAGACGATAAACTTCCTGACCTCCCTGGCCCTGATATTCCTCAGCCCGTAAGAGGCCATCAATGTCAGCATCGGCAATAGCGGGATGACATACCGTATCCTCCTTATCTGAAATAAAACGACAAGCAGGATCAGATAGCTTACGATCATATATTTCAGATCCCTTTTCCTAAATGCAACATAGAGAGAATATAACGCTGCCGCAGTAATAAAGGGGTTTATCTGAAAGAGGAATGTTGAAGCAAATGTCTCCCCCCACCGTCTCAGCCCCGGCATCTGATAGCTGAAGAGGAATTTAATCTGTCCTAAAAAGAAGTCAAACTTCAATAAAATAACCACACTAATGAGCAATCCTGCAAGCAGGGCAATTACAGAACTCCTGAAAAGGGGAACCCTCCAGCCCTTTCTCAGGTATACCAGCAGTATGACACAGAGGACCGAAAGCATCGGCCAGGTCGAATACTTGCAGAAGAAGACAAGAAATATGGCAATGGCTGAGGATATTATCCACCCCGCCCCCCCATATTCCAACGCCATGAGAAAAGTAAAGATTGAGAGTGTCAGGAAGAACATCGTCGGAACATCAACCATCATAAACGGTATCTGGACAAAGAGATACGGGGCACCTAACATGAGCAGTCCGGCATAAAAACCCGTATCTTCGTCCCAGAGTGTCCTGCCGATCAGGAATGTAAACACAACCGACAGGGAAAAGAGAAGCGTTGTGAATGCCTGAATATAGACCCTGTGTTCCCCAAATAGCTTAAAAATAATTCCGTAAAGAAAGGGTATAAGGGGCAAATCAGTCCAGGCCGGAATATTGACTCCCCATTCATTAAAGAAATATTTGAAACCATACAGTTCCAGGTACTTGGCCTGTGTAAAATATCTTGAGGTATCCACAATTACCTCCGGTTCGCTCCAGAAGACCGCTGCAATCATAAAAGAAAACAGAAAAAGGAAGACCGGACTGTGATCAAAAAAGGAAACCCTTGACAGCCCATAGGCAATTATGATAACGGGAATAAGAAGTAAGAAAATCCTGAATGCGTTAACGTTGGTAAATACCCACCGCCACTGGGTAAGCCTGTTGTCGTCAAGAAAGCGAAGTGAAAAAAGTATTACAGGTGTGGCCAACGTGAAAAAGGAAAATATCAGAAAATAAGGGGTTGTCTTGAGGTCAGATCGTTCCGTATCCATATTTTTACCTTTTATAACTGAGTGACCAGGATTGAGTAAAGGCAGGGACTATTTTGAACAAGGAGAGGATCTACCTCCCCCTCCCTGCTCAAAGATTAATAATTATTTTTCTACCGGGAAGTGCTTTCGGGCAGCATTTCGAATAGCACCCTGCATCATCTTACCCCCAAAGTAACCATTCCCCCACGAAGTATAGCCAAATGATAGTACGCGGGCATCATATCCAAGTGCACGCAAGGCTACTATCCCGAGATTCTGGGTCTGACCCGTGTAACAATACAGAACAAGTATCTTGTTCTTAGGAAGTTTCTTGAGGCTTTCAGGCTTGAGCAGCTCACTGTATGGAATATGGATTGCCCCCGGAACATGCCCACCATTGTAATCTCTAGCCTTTAACCTTACATCCACCACCAGGAAGTCCTTCTTCTTTGCCTTAATCCATTTGTATAACTGATTTGCATTAATCTGGTAATTTTTGTTGCTTGGCCCCTGACTCAGAACAGCATCAAGGGATTTTACTGCTGCCGGACTAAGCGCATAGGCAGGTGATAGTAAAGCCAATAGTGCCACTACCGTCATAAATACCTTCAAGTTCCTCATCCCAAAGCACCTCCATAGTAATTTTTAGTTGTTTAATCCCGGGTTCTTAAAGACATCGCCAGACAAAATACGGTTTCACCCTCATTTACATTCACATACTCTACCACCACCTTTCATAATTGAGACCAGTCGTACAAGCTACGGCCCTCTCTCTGTTTCAAGCAAAAGTATAAAGAAATTCCATACTAAAAGGCAAACTTTTTCAAAACTTTTATCAGGCCGGCACTTTACACCGTTAAATCCTTTCTAAAAACAGATAGGTAAATATATAATATAACCGCAAAAAGAATCCCCTATCGATATCGAGTTCATGCAGACAGTACAACAGGAGGATAACATGGCATATAAAGACCTGAGGGAATTTATAAACCTTATTGAAAAAAAGGGATTACTGAAGAGGATAACGACTGAGGTTGACCCTGTCTTTGAGATTGCAGAGATTAACGATCGTGTGGTAAAGACAGGTGGACCTGCCCTCCTCTTTGAAAACCCGAGGGGAGCAAAATTTCCTTGCATTGTCAACCTCTTCGGCTCATACGAACGGATGAACCTTGCCCTTGAGGTTGATAACCTTGACGATATCGGCAGGGAGATTCTTGAGTTTCTGGAACCTGAGATCCCTACGAATCTCATACAGAAGCTCAAGGCCCTGCCAAAACTCAAGCAGTTGAGCGATTTTCTCCCCAAATATATAAAGAGCGGCGCGTGCAAAGAGGTGATTGTACGGGAAAACCCCTCTCTCGACATCTTCCCGGTCCTTAAGACCTGGCCTGAGGATGGTGGAAGGTTTATAACCCTTCCAATGGTCTTTACAAAAGACCCGGAAACTGGTGAGCGTAACTGCGGGATGTACCGTATGCAGGTCTATGATTCAAGGACAACAGGGATGCACTGGCATATGCATAAAGATGGGGCAAGACATTATCGCAAGGCAGAAAAACTGGGGAAGAGACTGGAAGTGGCTGTTGCTATCGGGGCTGACCCTGCAGTCATGTATTCCTCAACAGCCCCGCTCCCGGAGGGTATAGACGAGATGCTCTTTGCCGGGTTTTTAAGAAAATCGCCGGTCGAGCTCGTTAAATGCGAGACTGTGGAGCTCGAGGTCCCCGCAAATGCAGAAATAGTGCTTGAGGGTTATTGTGAACCAAAGGAGAAAAAGGTCGAGGGGCCATTCGGTGACCATACAGGGTACTATTCATTGAAGGATGAATTCCCGGTCTTCCACATCACCTGTATAACCCACCGCAGGGATGCAATCTATCCTGCAACAATCGTCGGCAAGCCGCCGATGGAAGACTGTTACATGGCAAAAGCCACGGAGAGGATATTTCTGCCGCTCCTGAAGAAACAGCTTCCCGAAGTCCTTGATATGAACCTGCCGGTTGAGGGAGTATTTCACAATATTGCGATAATATCCATTGACAAGCGTTACCCGGGACATGCACGCAAGGTAATGTATGCATTATGGGGAATGGGGCAGATGAGTTTGACAGCTGGGTCAATGTCCAGGACCCCGGTGAAGTCGTATGGAGGTTAGGCAACAATGTCGACCCCTCGAAGGACGTTGTGATACTTGAAGGTCCGCTGGATGTGCTTGAACACGCCTCACGGATACCTGCTTACGGAGGCAAGATGGGCATAGATGCAACAAAAAAATGGGCAACCGAGGGCTTTACCCGTGAGTGGCCGGATGACGTTGTAATGGCTCCTGAGATAAGAAAACTTGTAGATGAAAGATGGAAGGAGTATGGGTTTTAATAATAAAGTTAAGGAGTTAAGGGGTTAAGGAGTTAAGGAGCAGGGAGTAATGGAGACCTGGAAATTTAGAAACCTGGAGAGTTGGAGAGTTGGAAGAGAAAAAACCTGTTTGCAGAAATTGTAATGCTGAGCTGAAGCTTTATATAGGCTGAAAGACGGCAAGGCTCTGCTGCACGGAGTGCAGCAAAACCTTTACTATCAGTGAGTATA
>QIJG01000036.1 GCA_003232715.1 Nitrospirota bacterium | reverse complement strand
CAGAGAAGGCCGTAACCAAAGGTGTGCAGGCACTTGACAAGAGGATTGCCCCCGGTGTGCAGGCTGCCCTGCTTGCCGTGGACCTGGAGACCGGGGAGATCAAGGCTATGGTGGGGGGGACGGACTTCTGGCAGACTCAGTTCAACAGGGTAACGCAGGCATTAAGACAACCCGGCTCTGCATTCAAGCCGTTTGTATACCTGACAGCGCTGGAGAAGGGATTTATCCCTGAAGATATGATCATGGATACCGAGGTAGGCTATCCAACTCCGGATCACAGGGATGTATGGTCTCCGCGGAATTATGAAAATCAATACAATGGAGAGGTAACACTCAGGTATGCACTCTCACACAGTCTGAACTCGGCAACGGTATGTCTTGCCGACATGATAGGGATTGAGAATGTTGTCAGGACGGCAAAGAAGGTAGGGATACGCCATAAGGTCAAACCCTACCTCTCATCGGCAATCGGGGCATCGGAGGCGACACTTATGGATATGGTCTATGGCTATGCAACCCTTGCACGGGGGTACAGGCTGAAACCACTATTTATCGACAAGGTTACCGATCGCGATGGGCTGACCCTGGAGGAAAATTACCCAGGGGCTGAAAGGGTCATTGATGAAGCAGTGGTGGATGAAGTCCGGGATATGCTCCGTTCTGTTATCCTTCAGGGTACCGGCAGAATGGCCAGGGTAATCAGGCGGCCTGTTTACGGAAAGACGGGCACAACCAATGACTACACTGATGCATGGTTTGTTGGTTTTGATGACAGACTGGCCGTAGGAGTATGGGTTGGAAGGGATGACCATACCCCTATCGGTGATAAGGAGACAGGGGCAAGGGCAGCCCTTCCGATATGGATAGAGTTTATGAAAAACTACCGCTGAATCATGGTGTGCGGAAACTCCCCGGCGGATACGGAGGTTTAAAATCTCTCATATAATTATTGACGGATACAATCTCATCGGGGTTCAACACAGGGACCTTGAGTCTCAGAGAAGGGGTCTTCTCAGGAGACTGATTGAGTACAGGAAACTCACAGGGCACGATATAAGCCTGGTCTTTGATGGACATGGTGGTGTTTCATCCAAAGAGACGGTAAAGGTCGATGGAGGTGTCGGGATAATATTTTCGAGGATCGCGAAGAAGGCGGATGATGTGATAAAGGAGATGCTTGTCCGGGAGAAGAAGTACTTTATCGTGGTCAGCTCTGACAGGGAGGTGGCTGATTTTGCCTGGGCTCATGCGTCTGTGCCGGTTAGTTCCGCTGATTTCCTCAGAAAGCTAAACGGTGCATTGAGAGAGAAGGAGTTTTCAGGTGATGAGGATATGATGGATGAATTAACAGAGAAGATGCTCGGTGATGAAGATGAAGAAGATGAGTGGTCGGTCAGTAAGGGTTCTTCACGCAGACTCTCAAAACGTCGGAAGGCCGTAACGAGGGCCTTGAACAAGTTGTAATGGGCCTGAATTCCGGCAGGGTAAGGCCTGCAGACGCTGTTACTGTAATCTTTGTCTCGTTATTTGCCTTGTTAACCGTGATTTATTATGGCTCTATTGCCTCTGCCGGCAAACTGCTTGTTACTTATATCTCGTTGCTGTCCCTTCAATTGATCCTTATCAGGTATTCTCCTGAACGGGGGGTTTTAAAGTTTTTTCATGACATTGTTTTTCCTGTGATTGCCGTATTTCTTGTATTTAACAGTATGACGGAGCTTGTTCCGGGCGTAAACCCCGGAGATATTGATTTCATGCTCATACGGGCAGACTACTGGTTGTTGGGAGTCTACCCTACGGTCTGGCTTGAAAGGATAGTGAATCCCTATCTTACAGAGATACTGCAGCTATCCTATACAAGTTATTATTTTCTTCCGCTTATTCTCGGGATAGCCCTCAAGATAAAGAAGAAAGAGACCGGGTTTGATGAAAGTCTGACCCTTATTTTGCTCTGCTTCTATCTGTCCTATGTCGGATATATTCTGTTTCCCGCCCTCGGCCCGAGGTATACAATGAACCACCTCCAGTCAATTCCCCTTAAGGGCACCCCGCTTTCTGAGAAAATATACAGTATACTCAATAGTATTGAAGGCATAAAGAGGGACGCCTTTCCAAGTGGGCACACAGCAGTAACCCTGGTTGTTCTATCCCTTGCATTCCGTTACGAAAAGAGGCTTTTTTATATCTATCTTCCGATAACGGTCCTTCTTTTATTTGCTACCGTCTATTGTCGGTATCACTATGTTGTGGATGTACTGGGGGGTGTTGTATTGTATGTAGTAACTATGATAGTCGGGAGATGGTTTATCAGGTCCGCGCATAAAATCATGTGACATTCCCGGCAATTCACGACAAACTTGTAAGGCCTTGAGATTGTTTCGTTTCACTCTCAATGACGGAAAAAGTTTTCATAATGTCATTGCGCGGATTGTCAGCTACGAAGCAACCTTGTACTGACTTTTACCGTGAATTGCTGTGACGGCCCCGTGTTATTTTACATCCTTGTATGGTTAAGGTTAGTATATATGTCCGTGTTTGTTTGAAAATGCACAATTCATCACTCAAATCAGGAGCAGACAAATTTAACGTAATGGAAGAACGAATTCAAAAGATACTCGCAAAAATGGGTGTTGCCTCAAGGCGCAAGGCGGAAGAACTCATTCTCGAGGGCAGGGTAGTTGTAAACGGAAAAACAGCCGTTCCCGGGATGAAGGCGGACTCTGCAAGGGATCACATCAGGGTTGACGGCAGGCTTTTGCGAGGGTCTGAGCCGAAGGTCTATATTATACTTAACAAACCTTCCGGTCTCCTTACAACCCTTGAGGACCCCGAAGGCAGACCAACGGTACAGCAACTTCTCGGAAGGCTGAAGTTCAGGATATACCCTGTTGGAAGGCTTGATTTCAATTCAGAGGGGTTGTTGTTGCTGACAAATGACGGAGATCTTGCTTACAGGATAATCCATCCTTCCCACAAGATACCCAAGACGTATCTTGTAAAAATAAAAGGGGTGATAGAGGAGAAAGATATCGGTAAACTGCGCAAAGGCATAATGCTTGATGATGGCAAGACCGCCCCTGCAAAAATAAAGAAGGTCCGGGTTCCTAAGGCAGAGAAGAATTCATGGCTTGAAATCACGATTTATGAAGGCAGGAATAGGCAGATAAGGAGGATGTTTGAGCGGGTTGGGCATACTGTACTGAAACTCAAGAGGATTAGAATTGATTGTCTTGATCTTGGGGAACTAAGGACAGGACAGTGGAGATATCTGGATGAGGTTGAGGTGAAGAAACTGAAGAAAAGCCTTAAAATGTAAAGTGAAACTGGAGAGTTGGAGTTATGGAGAGCTGGAGAATTGGATTTTTCATTATTCCAATGCTCCAGCTCTCCATGAAGATTCAGGAGGTGTTATGTATAGAGACAGGAACTGCGGAGAGGTTGGAGAGGCTGATATCGGTAAGGAGCTTACCCTTTCGGGCTGGGTCTTCAGGAGACGTGACCATGGGGGGCTGATATTTGTTGACCTGAGAGACAGGAGTGGCCTTGTGCAGGTGGTATTCAGTCCGGATGTCTCTTCAGAGGCCCATGAGTCAGCCCATCTGCTCCGCTCAGAGTTTGTTATAAAGGTGAGGGGTAAGGTGAGCAGAAGACCTGAGGGTACGGAGAACCCTGATATCCCGACCGGTGCAGTTGAGCTCTATGCTGAGGAGTTGAATATATTGAGCAGGTCCGAGACACTTCCTTTTGTGCTGGAAGAGGCAGCAGAGGTATCCGAGTCCCTGAGGTTCAGGTACCGCTACCTTGATCTCAGGAGACAGGAGATGCAGGGGAATCTTGTATTCAGGCACAGGGTTACAAAGCTCATGCGCGACTATCTTGACAGAGGGGGTTTTATTGAGATAGAGACCCCAATGCTTACAAAGTCGACCCCTGAGGGTGCAAGGGACTATCTGGTGCCGAGCCGTCTCAATCCGGGCCAATTCTACGCCCTGCCGCAGTCCCCTCAACTCTTCAAGCAGATACTGATGATGTCCGGGCTTGAAAGATATTTTCAGGTCGTAAAGTGTTTCAGGGATGAAGACCTGAGGGCAGACCGTCAGCCCGAATTTACGCAGGTTGATATGGAGATGTCATTTGTTGAGCCCGATGATGTGATCTCGGCGATTGAAGGGATGTTGTCCCATCTCTTTAAGGAGACCCTTGGGGTTGAGATAGAGACCCCCATACAGCGTCTCTCTTATAAAGATGCAATGGAGCGTTTCGGCTCTGACAAGCCCGACCTCAGATTTGGCCTGGAACTCAGGGAGATGGGTGACCTTGCCCGGGAGGGCAGCTTTAAGGTCTTTCTATCCGCCCTTGACTCAGGCGGCAGGGTAAAGGCTGTCTGTGGCAAGGGTATGGCCGGGTTTTCAAGAAAGGAGATGGACCTGCTGACGGAAGAGGTCTGCTCCTATGGAGCAAAGGGGCTGGCATGGATAAAGATTAAAGGCGGGTTTGAGTCACCTATAGCAAAGTTTTTCCCTGAAAGAGTCCTGAAGGAGATGGCCCTGAGGCTTGAGGCAGAGGAAGGCGATATAATGCTCTTTGTGGCAGACAGGGAAAAAGTGGTGCTTGATGTCCTCGGCAGGCTGAGGCTTGAGATAGCAAGGAGGCAGGGCCTCATCTCCAATGGATTCAGGTTCCTCTGGGTTGTCGACTACCCACTGCTTGAGTGGAATGATGAAGACGGCAGGTTTCAGGCAATGCACCATCCCTTTACGTCACCCGCGGATGCTGATATGGAGAGGATGCTCGGAGAGGATTTAAATGACCGCAATGGGCTGGCTTCTCTCAGGGCAAATGCCTATGATATAGTGCTTAACGGTAATGAGATCGGTGGTGGCAGTATACGTATTCACAACCCGGAGGTCCAGAGCAGGATGTTTGATATCCTCGGGATATCCGGGGAAGAGGCAAGGATGAAATTCGGTTTTCTCCTTGATGCCCTCCGCTTTGGCGCTCCTCCTCACGGTGGTATTGCCCTGGGGCTTGACAGGCTTGTAATGCTCATGGTTGGTGCAAGCTCTATCAGGGACGTTATAGCCTTTCCCAAGACACAGAAGGCCGTTTGCCTGCTCAGCGGGGCCCCCTCACCAGTGGATGAGAGGCAATTAAAAGACCTTCATATCAAGCTGGATGCAGTCGTGGAGTAAAAGCATTCGGACGCAACAGATAGACCTATGAAGGGATCGGCCACAACATTGAAACCAGGAACGGCATTATGTCGCAAAGAGGATTTGCCGAAACTGGTTCCACAGATAAATATGCAAATATAGCAGGCGGGATAAATGCTTTGGGTTAAGATGCCGAGATACATGAAGGCAAACAAATTAAGGTTGAGACCTTTAAGTATATTTGATGATTCTTCCATAAATAAGTGGTTACGAAATAAGGTTATCTTAAAGACGGAAAGATTGAGCAAGCCTGCATGTTTATCATGGTTTTTTCTATGGTGGTGGGTAAAAAGGAGATTTACCTGTTCTTTTTGTATAGAGATTGACTCAAGGTCTGTCGGGTTTATCGCTTTGTACAACATGAGACTTGGCAAGTCAGCTGAAATAACACTCATGATATTTGAAAGCATATTTAAACGCCATGGTTATGGAACCATGGCGTTTAAATTTCTTGCGCAGAATCTGCAAAGACATGCTGTTGTGGAAAAGGTATTCGCCAGGGTTGAAGCAGACAATCATACTGCACTGTCATTCTGGAGGAGTCTCGGTTTTATGGAGGTGAGCAGTCTTGAGGGTATAACCAACCTGTCCCTGGATTTAAATGGATGGTCAGGTAGATGGGGTCCGGGAATTCAATATTAAGCAAGGACGATACTCCGCAAAATCCGGCAATCTGAAAGTGCCCTGTTCAGCTATAAAGCTATAATGAGTCTGTTTATGTTTCAGGGTTATACAGGAATGACAAAAAAAGGAATATCCTGACGTATATTAAGGAGGAATGTGGGATGCGTCTCCATTTTTGGCATTTTCATTTCATGCCCTCTTGCTAATGCGTACACCTTATGCTATTATCTTGCTGTGCCTAACAAAGCAATTTCCTGGCAATTTCCTGTTATCTGTGCAGGAAATATAGAGGGAAGCCATCAACGTCGGTGGTTTATCTGTAATTCATGTGATCTGTTTTGGAGGATGTTGTCATGAAGACTAAAACAGCATTTATTATCGGGGGCTTAGCACTCTTAGTAGGCTTAATATTATCAGGGCTCTTTGTGAGATATTACGGAGATTGGCTCTGGTTCCAGGAGATGGACTATGGTAGTGTCTTCATCACGATACTGTATACCAAGGTGCTGGTTTTTCTCATTTTCTTTGCAATATTCGCCGTGTTTGCATGGGTAAACATTGCTATCGCCAGAAAGTTTGGCTACAGCACCAGATCAACGGGATTAGTTAACCTCAATCAATCCATACAATCATTAGGATTCCCTTTAAACGATATATATATAAAATATGCATGGGGAATAATAATCCTGTTCCTTGCACTTATTATGGGCTATAGCGCGGTCGGTTCCTGGGAGATGTTCCTGAAATTCATTCATGCATCCAGTTTTGGGATAGCCGATCCCATCTTTTCAAAAGATACGGGATTTTATGTTTTTAAGTTGCCGCTGTATAACTTTATACAGACCTGGTATTCGTACGCAATCGTTCTCATATTTATAGGGGTGGGACTCTCCTACTTTTTTGCGTATCCATCCAAAGGCCAGATATCACCTCTCGATTCTGGGTGCATTATTTTTTCTGGGCATCGCCTGGTCATACCGCCTGAAACTATACAGCCTCTTATACTCTACTCGCGGGGCTGCCTATGGCGCCGGCTATGCCGATGTTCACGCTCAAATTGCAACCTACTGGATCCTGATAGCTCTGACTCTCACTGTTACAATTATGTTCTTCTTTGAACCCCTTATCAAAAAATGGAGATGGATTTATTACGCCATCGGTCTCTATTTTGCCGTGTTGATTGGATTTGTATGGATTTATCCAAATATTGTCGAAGAGTACATCGTAAAGCCAAATGAGCTTGTTAAGGAAACTCCATACATTAAAAACAATATCGAGTTTACCAGGTTTGCCTATGGCTTAAACAATGTTGTAGAAAAGAAGTTTCAGGTGCTGCAAGACATTAAATATAGTGATATCAAAAAAAACAGCAATACTATTGAGAACATCCGTCTCTGGGACAGTCGTCCGTTAATTCAAACCTATAAGCAATTACAGGAAATCCGTTTGTATTATGATTTTAAAAGCGTTAATGTGGACCGCTACCACTTCAAAAAATATTCAGAGGTAGCGCTGGCGGTCAGGGAACTGCCTGTATCACAAATCCCCAGCCAGGCACGTACCTGGATAAACATCCACCTTATATACACACATGGTTTCGGTCTGGTTATGAGTCCCGTAAACGAGGTCACGCCTGACGGTATGCCGCGTTTCATTGTAAAAAACATCCCGCCTCAGGCAAGTGTTCCCCTGACGATAAAATACCCGCAAATTTATTATG
>QIJG01000163.1 GCA_003232715.1 Nitrospirota bacterium | reverse complement strand
AGCAGATGGCCTCTTATGAAATTCGGTGGAAACATTCAGCTGAAAAAGACTTAAGAGGAATTGACAGACAATTCATATCTCGAATTCTCAAGGCTATTGATGCTCTGTCTGACGAATCTTTTCCATCACAACACCGTAAACTTCACGGCTCTGAAGCAAGCTACCGCATACGTATTGGAGACCATCGCGTAATTTATCAAATTGACTTAGAAAGCAGGATTATCGTTATTTATCACGTTCGGCACAGAAAAGACATTTACCGTAAGCAGTAAAAAGGGGACAGCAGGTAGGGGACATCCTATATTCCCCTGTCAAGCAAAAAATACATTTCAAGAAACATCTTTTAGAATTATAGAGTTACATAACCCTACAAGGATTCAAACGCAGCTCTCCTTCTAAGTCTTCAGAAGACTTAGAAAATTTGTGGCGAGTCTCTCACCGCATCTGATTCATTCAAACCCTCAGGCAAGGGCCAGGATATCCCGACACGTTTGGCCCGGTCGCCTTCCCTTGGAATGGGTGGCCGCTTTGCGTTGGAATCAGTGACCGGATTGCCTCGGAATATGCAGGTGGTTTCGGTCTGCCGGGACTGAACCCCGGGTTACCGGTCTCGTTTAGATGGGAACAGGTACCCTGAAACTGGTACCGTTTAGCTGGGATTTGCCCCCCTATAAACTGTCTCGTGTCGGTGGAACGTAACATGTTCTTTTCCGGACTCTCAGAATGCTCTCATTGAACATCTTGTCCTTGATCTGAAATAGTGTTAGAGAGCACGCCAATAGCCGCTACTCATCTATTATTATCAATGTGTTACTTCTTCATTCTTGCTGTATTGGCGAAACTTGAGTTAGAATATCTTGGACAGCAGTGGTATAAGGGTTACTATGCTGGCTGCAACGGTAAGTAGATTGATTGCCATATAGACCAAAAGAACAACATAATATCTCTGATATCAGAATCTGATCAGATCAGAATCAACTGGTTCACTTGCGTTCGTCTCCTTGATACTCACCTGACAAAATCTTGTTCTGCCTTTTCCGTAACGCTCACCACCCCAGCTCTTAACCAGCGCAGCTTACGGTGTTTTGTAGCCTACTCCTGCATAGCGGCTTCGAGGGGCCTTCCCTCATCTCTTATGCAGCATAGCTGCACGGAGGAAACTTCGTCCTACCGTGCGCCTTCGTGGCACACTGTCATCCGCGTACCGTGCAAAGCGGTGTCCTCTTCTCTCCAACTCCTTGTCCAGTTCATCACAGTTACCCCTCCCCGACCATTCAGCCCGTGCTTTGGATGCACACCATATACGAATTCGCCGCTCATCTAATGAATAAATGATATCATCAAATTATTCTTTAATGCTGCTTATATCTGCAGGTGTTTTTAGCATACTGTAAGTATGCTAAATTTGTCCCCCCAAATGTAAAGGTTGTTTATTTTCGCTGACTAAGTCCTTCTGTCTTTGTATCAAAAATCTATAAATTAATTTCTGGGCGACTCCTGAGAAGGTCTGAAAAGGCAAGCAATGAATACAATACAATCAGGACTTTGTTAGCCCGCTAAAGTTTTATCATCTCTGGACGATAAAATTAATATACCTTTTTGTTTTCTGATATTAAAACAATAAAAAACAGGAGGATTTTATGTTCTCAGGTCAGCACATCGGATTCAAGCTTGGAGATGAAGAATTCGCAATCCCTATACTGAACGTCCAGGAAATAATAAAGCCCGTGCAAACCACCAAGATCCCCGAATCTCCTGAATACATCCTTGGTATCATCAACATGAGGAGCAGGGTTATCCCGGTAATCGATCTTAAAAAAAAGATGTTCTTCTCTTCAGAATCAAACGGGACCCAGGAACAGAAGATTGTTGTAGTTAATATCGGAAAGTTGACGGTTGGAGGACTTGTAGACGGTATCACCGGTGTAGTAAACATTCAGGATGAAAACGTGGAAAAAAATATAAACATCCTGTCGAAAACATCAGGTGACTACATCCGGGGAATTGTCATAATGGATGACAATAAGCTGCTGCAGCTCATCGACTTTTCAAAACTCATCTCAGTAGATGACATGACGATCCTGGAAGACCAGGTAATAGACAAGGAACTGACCGAGGACGGCAAGGTACTCATAACCAAAAAGGTCGCCGGAATTGGAGGAGATTACCTGATCAAAGAAATAAAAGACGAGATCATCGATCGGGCTGAATCAAAAGGTCTTGAGAGAAACATGGTCCAACAGATAATGGCAGACGTGCAGGAATTCCTTAATGCCCTATCGAATGGTGACCTTGAAAAGGCCGAATCCATTCTCATGAATATATCTGCAATGGGAGAGAAAGAACTTTTCACTGAAATAGGTAAAATAACAAGAAATCTACACAACGCCTTCAGCGAATTTAAAACAATGATCGACCCAAGACTCAAAAATATGGCACTTGAAGAAATGCCGGACGCTGCTGATAAACTCAACTGGGTTATTACCAAGACAGAGGAAGCGGCAGAAAAGACCATAAGTCTGATGGAGAAAAACCTTGTCCTGCAGAGTGATATTATAACAAGGCTTGATATTATTGATGGAAAACTGAAAGAGCTCGATGGGTCCTCAGGGGCAGAAATAGAAGCGATGAAGTTTTTGAGAAATTCATTGGAGGAGATGAACGGAGACTTTATGGAGGTCCTCCTTGCCCAGGAGTTCCAGGATCTTACAGGTCAGATCATAAGAAAAGTGATTACTCTCGTGGCCGAGCTTGAGACACAGCTTGTGCAACTGGTGAAAGTCTTCGGTGGAAAGATCGAACCCAAAAGGAAGGAAGAGTTTCTTGAAGGCCCCCAGACCACTGAATCAGCGTCTGAAGACTCCCTGTCAAATCAGAAAGACGTGGACTCATTATTAAACGATTTCGGGTTCTGAAACGAACAGCTGATTCCTTTCCTTGAATAAGTCACGAATTGTATTTACAAATTAAAACCCATCTGAGAAGTAGAAGAGACCCGGAGTTGGAGTTTATACCCAGACTATAGTTAAAGTTTTCGTGAACCTGGCCGATAATCCATAAAAGGTTTCTTACGGTGGAATCCTGAATGCCGGTGAAACCATTATGAGACAAATCAGGAAAATATAAGAACCGGAGGCTATCATGCAATGGAACAACTTGAAGGTCAGTAAAAAAATCATCCTTACTTTTGCGGTCCCACTGGCATTAATGACCATAATCGCAGCCTTGACCTTTCAGATCAGCAAAGGAATATCAGAAAAAGCGCGGATTATAAAAGAGAAAGATGCCTCTTTTTTAACCCTTGCCGAGGTTATGAGCAAGGAGGTGATCGGGATAAACCAGCATCTCTCAGAGATATCAGCCTCACGCGGACGCAATGGCCTTGACAAAGGATTTAAGGAGGCGGAGAAAAACTACCTCACCTTTCTCGACAGCATGGAACGTTTCAAGAACAAATACAGAGAAGAAAACAATACCGATGGCATCCGGAGGATAGAAGAGCTGAGAAGCAGGACAGATGAGTTTTACAAAATGGGCAAAAAGATGGCCGGATCCTACATTAAAGATGGAACCCAGGCCGGGAACAAGCTGATGGCTGATTTTAACAGGTCAACAGAGCATCTTGAGACAATATTAAACCCCTTCGTAAATGATATGCGGGATGACATGGCAAAGCAGTTGGGAAGTATTGTTCTTTCTGTAGACAAACTAACGACCGTGATTCTGGGTATCACCCTGTTTTCACTTCTCTTCGTCGTGGTAAGCGGTCTGTTCCTGATCCGCAGCATAAACAAACCATTGAATGAGACGGTCGAAATGGCCAATGAATTAGCAGAAGGAGAGCTGGGCATGGAACTCTCGGATGTTCAACGAAAAGACGAATTCGGCCAGTTGCATAAGGCAATGCATCAACTCGTCGGAAACCTTAGATCGATTGTTAAACGGATTGACGCTACATCTTATGCCGTTTCCTCCAACTCTGAGGAGGTATCGGCTTCAGTCTCTCAAATCGCCGCGGGGATAGAAGCCCAGGTCATGCAGATCGAACAGTCGGCCACTGCCTCTACGGAGATCTCCCAGACCATCCTGGATGTAGCAAGAAATGCCTCTGATGCATCATCGGCCGCAAAAGACTCCGTTGAAGTTGCCAATGAGGGCCAAACAGTGGTCGAAAAGGCAATCTCCGGCCTCTTAGACATATCCCGGGCTGTTGAGACCTCCGCCGGTCAGATTGAAAAACTGGGTGAAAGCAACAAGCAGATAGGTGACATAATCAATGTTATTAATGACATAGCCGACCAGACAAACCTCCTTGCCTTAAATGCAGCTATCGAGGCGGCAAGGGCGGGTGAACAGGGCAGGGGGTTTGCCGTTGTGGCTGATGAGGTGAGGAAGCTTGCAGAGAGGACGGCAAGGGCAACGGAAGAGATATCAGGTATGATCAGAAAGATTCAGAAGGAGACCGACATATCCGTTCAAGGTATGGAAGAAGGCAAGGTAAAGGCTGAGGAGGGTGTAAAGCTGGCTGAGAATGCAAGAGAGGTCCTCAAGAAAATAGTCCATGCCTCACAGCAGAGTCTCGATATGGTACAGTCCATTGCAACAGCAACAGAGGAGCAATCGGCAGCCATTGAACAGGTCTCCACAAACATGGAAAATATCTCCAACGTATCCCGGACATCAAAAGAAGGTGTCTCCCAGATTGACATGGCAACTAACGATTTCGCAAAGTTGTCCGGTGAACTCACGACACTTATAGCATGGTTCAAGCTTGATGATAATCAAACCCATTCAACAACGCCAACAGTGGCAAAAAAGGTCGGTGCGTCCAAGACAACGGGGTATGAAGACCATGAAGAATTCCTTACTCCATCTCCTGGAAATGGAGATGCCTATCATTCCTGAAACCTCCACATACATACAGGGAGCGAGGCACCTTATTCACAGAGAAAGAACTTATAACGTTCCCTGAATGAATCTATAATCTAAGCGATTACCAGGGAGTGTATAGTCCCTGGTAATCGCTACCCATGCGTATAAGCATTCTATGCAGCGCATATACCGTATTTCGGAAGCACATCATGCAAGATGCCAAGACGGTGCGCTTGCAGAGCGTCATGGAAATATTTCCAGTTAGACGACATGAAGGCCTTCTTGAACTTGAATACTTCCCGGCCTGTATCTGATGCCGCCAGTTGACTGATCGACTTATACTTCCAGGACCCTCTCCCTTTCGCTATGTACTCTATATCCTCCGGTCCAAAGGAGAAGCTGCCTTTTTTGATCTCATCAAGCCATTTCTCATGCCGTTTCTCCCCGCTTTTATCACGATTGGATTTGATCAGAGAGTATATCTTCTTTGCATCCTTTTCGGGCAGCCCGGGCATTGACTCGAGATCCATGCCGAGGTCTTTCCCCCGGAAACATTGCATCGCACGGCACATCTTATCCACCGCGTCCATGAAGATTTCCGGGTTGTTTCTTCTTACCTCTTCGTTCAGACCGTTGCGATACTCCCAAACGAGTGACGGCTGATCAGGATAACTGAGCGCCGCACCATGCCCCAGCGGAAACGACTTGCTCAGGAAAAAATTGGCAATTTTGTTCAGAAAGCTCCTGTCCATCGACTTGTTGTTGCTCTTGATATCCCCAACCTCGTTGATTTTGTGGTTTACTCCGGCAAAGCCTTGATGTGCCCAGGTATCAGCATAGACGTGTATCGTTATTCCCAGCCTGTGCAATGCGTATGGTTTCTCATGATCATTTACACATGCCCGGAGCATGGCCATGGCTATATGGCTGTCAGGATGACACACTAATTTCCTTATGAAGGTGCCTTCAGGGTTTTCTCCGGCAGGTTTCCCCCCGTTACCAGGCAGAAAATGAAAGGGAACCCAGACCCTATGGTTTGCCAGCTCATCTGCATTACGATAATCAAGCATTTTATGTGCAGATGAGATTCTGCTGTACATTGCTCCGTTTCGAAAAGAGATTACACCTGAATTGGTCGCATCATCGACATATTGGGCGCTATAGGCTATTATTGATGCTTGCCGGTGTCCATATCCGGCCAGGCGTGCAGCAACATAAGTCATTGTGTGGTGACCATCGATCTGCATTCTTTCCTCCCATGCTCAGTCATGTTTATTTTTTTTGCCAGTCAGTAGTGTCATGTCAACCTTGTTATGTCGGAGAGTTGAATTGTCATTCCCGCAACGTCGGGAATCATATCCCTCTTTGATTCCGGACAAGCCGGAATGACACTTGAGAGTCGACTCGGCAGTCGTTTTGCATAGTGTGCAACAATGTTAATCCGTTCCCCTTTATTAAAGCCTTCCTTAATAACTCTTTGCTGATCCTTAAAGTGACACAGAGGGAACCGCCTACTCCATGTCGTGAGCCTGAATATACTGGATTTGCGATTATATTCTTATACGCTTTTTAATACTCTACTATAGTAGAGATATGCCAAGAACCATATAAAAAGCATGAAACCTACAACGAAAACACCTAAAACGGCAAAATCTAAAGTATTTAAAAATATAAAAACGCTACCGTTCCATCCAAAATGAGAAGATACCACCTGTACCCACTCGATAGTCCCTACAAGCAGCGCTACAAACACAGATGCACCTGTAATTGTCATATTGAAGAAGATTTTGCGTATAGCATCCACCATAGCCCAATCATAAGCCTTTAGCATTATCACGCCATCCGATGAGTCAAGCAAACTCATGCCTGCTGTAAAAAGAAGTGGGAAGATCATAATGTCCCATATAGGTAAATTACCACTTTGTGCCATTGCTGCTGATATGCCCAGTACAGCTACTTCCGTAGCTGTATCAAAACCAAGGCCAAAAA
>QIJG01000015.1 GCA_003232715.1 Nitrospirota bacterium | reverse complement strand
CTGACTGTTTGATACATTACCGAAAACAGCCAATGTCTTTTCCACAGAAATAAAATCCGCCCAGTTTATCTGCTTTGCCGTTTTGTATAACCGGTCGGTAGACCTGCAATTAAAAGATATCAGAGGCGCAAGTATTTTTGAAGCGAGTCTTGTAGCATAATTAATTCGATAAAGCGTTTCCTTATCGGCACTAAAATGAATCCCGCTGTATTCGGGGCTGATTGCCCCTGCCCCAAGTTCGGACAGTTCCCGGGCGCCCAGTTCTTTTATCCCATCCGCAATCTGTGCAAAGAATCTATCGGTCTTCTGATATTCATACATGAATAATTTCGGGGAAAAGTCGATTCGAATTCATTAACCTCATCTTTCTGCACAGGGAATACAGACGGTTTTGCCGTTAATGAGCCGGGTCCTTGTCTCCATTACCTTTTCCCCACAGATGGCGCAACCAACCGATGGATATATCCTTGCTTCCTTTGGCAGCACTATCTCTATCTTCTTTACCTCGAACAGCTCACTTTCTGCTGCGTCCATTATATCCGCTGTCTTTCCTGCCTTTCTGTCATGCACTGCCTTCAAAACCTCTTCCGACCTTTCTCCTTCTGCATACCTCTTCCACATCTCTTTCTCTTCTGCGGTTTCGGCAGGAGGTGTCCACTTAACGGCAATCCTTAATGCCTTCCCCGAAGGTCTCTTTACGAAGGTATAAACCTGTTTACCGTAATCCCTGAATATGAGATTGCCTTTTCCGAAAGTACATCCCGTCATTACCTGAACGGCATCCACGGCACAGGAATTATTCTCCACAATTGCAACTATCTCCTCATCTTCAGACCTTGGACCGAACTCCCTGAGCACTAATTCAGATACCCTGTAGCCAAGGGCAAGACCGGGACATACATGTCCGTGAAACCTTACCACATCTTCAAATGTCATTAAAACACCTCCCTGTAGCTCGTTACGAGTACCCTGTACCCCTCTCTGGAAAGCTTTGCGGCCAGCCTGTCAGCGTGTTTGCGGTCGGAGAACTTTCCTATCATGACCCTGTAGTACCGTGTACCCTTTATCGGGATTTTTCTGATATAGACTTTGCGGTAAGTACGTGAAAGCGCTGACTTCAGATCGCCTGCGTTCTTATAATTACGGAATGATGCTATCTGTATGGTAAATGGACCGGCAGAAGAGGAGACATATTTTACCGGCCGGACAAAGGACATGTCCCTTCCCATATAATCCACCCGTACCCTTGCAGTGCCTTTACGTATCAATCCTATCTTTTTTGCAGCTCCGTATGAAAGGTCTATATCCCTGCCACGTATAAAAGGTCCACGGTCATTAACCTTTACTACAACGGACCGCCCGTTTTCCGGGTTGGTAATCTTGAGTTTTGTTCCAAAGGGCAGGGTCTATTATAAGTCTCGCCTGAGGCAGTCAGCCTTCCGTGAAATTTCTTGCCATACCAGGAAGCCACCATATAGCGGCCCTCAGGCTTTATTTCATGCCTTGAGGCGGCGCAAGCCTGTAACAGCAATACAATAATTATGAGAACAACAGGCCTTTTCATGTCGGGTGCCCCTATTGTCAGAGTTTATCTGTCGAAAACAATTGGATACTTCCTAATAGTGATTAAATGGATAAACAGGTACTGCACAACCCTGGAATCGCCTGACTCAAGTATTAAATAATTTTGCGAGTTCCTATGAAAAAACAGGTTGTTTTATTAAAAGTCTCATAATTGAACCGACATCAATCTAAAAATCTGAGGGGGATGATACCTCCCTTTGGCAAAGGGAGGTTGGGAGGGATTTTTTAAATAATATGTCCACACTATTTTGAGACGATTAATAATTAAAGTATATACCTGCTCAGGTCCTCGTCCTTTACGATTTCGCTTAATTTTTCTCTGACATAGTCGCTGTCTATTGTCAGTGATGTGTTTTTCTTTTCAGGGGCGTCAAAGGAGATCTCCTCAAGGAGTTTTTCAAGTACGGTATGAAGCCTCCTTGCCCCGATGTTTTCAGTCCTTTCATTGACTGTGGCTGCAATGGACGCTATCTCATCAATGGAATCGTCGGTAAAGAGTATATCCACCTCTTCGGTGGCAAGAAGGGCGATGTACTGTTTTACAAGGGCGTTGTCAGGCTCCGTAAGGATACGGATAAAATCTTCCTTTCCAAGTGAATCAAGCTCGACCCTTATCGGAAACCTTCCCTGGAGTTCGGGGATAAGGTCGGATGGTTTGGCCATATGAAAGGCACCGGCTGCGATGAAGAGTATGTGTTCCGTGCGGACAGGGCCGTGTTTGGTGGTTACAGTTGTTCCTTCAACTATGGGCAGGAGGTCCCTCTGTACCCCCTCTCTTGATACATCGGGTCCCTGGGCTGAGCCCTTTGATGCAACCTTGTCTATCTCATCAATAAATACTATGCCGGTCTGCTCAGTGCGCCTGATGGCCTCTTTTGTAACCATATCCATATCAATCAATTTATCCGCCTCTTCACGTGTGAGCAACTGAACGGCCTCGGCGACCTTGACCTTTTTCCTCTTTGGCTTTTCAGGCAGGAAACTGCCCAGCATCTCTTTCAGATTAATTTCAAGGTCCTCAAGTCCAACATTTGAGATAACTCCAAGGGGCATCACCTTTTCCTTCACCTCAATCTCCACGTAACGTGAGTCAAACTTTCCCTCCCTGAGTTGAGCCCTCAGTTTTTCCCTTGTATCCGAATGCTGCTGTTTCTCTTCTTCTCCCTGGTCTGTTTCCTTAAACCCCTTTCTCGGAAGCGGCAGCAAGAGGTCGAGAAGCCTTTCTTCTGCAAGGGTCTTTGCCTTTTCCTGAACCTTTGTAAAGTGTTCAGTCTTGACCATGTTGACTGCAATCTCGGTAATGTCCCTTATAATGGATTCTACGTCCCTTCCAACATAACCAACTTCCGTAAACTTTGATGCCTCCACCTTCATAAATGGTGCATTTGCAAGCTTTGAAAGTCTTCTTGCAATCTCTGTTTTTCCAACACCGGTGGACCCGATCATTATGATATTCTTGGGCAGGACTTCATCGCGCAGCTCAGGGCTTAATCTCTGCCTCCTCCATCTATTCCTCAGCGCAATGGCAACGGCTTTTTTGGCATTATGCTGCCCTATAATAAACTTGTCAAGCTCCTCTACAATCCGTCTTGGTGTCAGCCCTTCCAGTGAGGGCTTTCCCTCTGTGTGAGGACTTTTTTGGTCTGTCATATCTTCAGTCTTCTCCAGTATTTTCATTTTATAGCTCCTCAATTATTATTCGTTCGTTTGTGTAAATGCATATATCCGCCGCAATCTTCATGGCCTTATCAACTATCTCGCCGGCATCAATGGATGTATTTTCATAAAGGGCCTTTGCCGCAGCCTGGGCAAAGGGTCCACCTGAGCCTATAGCAGCAATTCCTTCCTCCGGCTCGATTACGTCACCTGTTCCGGATATGATAAATGTATGTTCGGTATCCGCTACTATAAGGAGGGCTTCAAGCCTTCTGAGTATCTTGTCAGTCCTCCAGTCCTTGGCAAGCTCTACCGCGGCCCTGGTGATATTGCCCCTGTAGGATTCAAGTTTTTCTTCAAACTTTTCAAAGAGTGTAAAGGCATCGGCGGTAGCACCTGCAAAACCTGTGAGCACTCTATCCTGATACATCTTTCTCGTCTTGCGCGCATTGTGTTTTAGAACCGTATTGCCCATTGTCACCTGGCCATCACCGCCAATGGCAACTTTTCCGTTTTTCCTGACGCATAATATTGTTGTGCTTTTTATCATCGCAAATCTCCTTGTCTAATCAGAGTCTGTGTATAAACTGCAGTCATTTGTCATTCCCGCAAACGAAGTGCGTCGGGAATCCTTCTTAAAGAACGATTCCGGACAAGCCGGAATGACAGAGAAACGACAACTATTCGACTTTAATACACAGACTCTAATTGGTGTCTCTCCATAAACTCAATTGGCGTTTCACTCATTCTCCGGCCATTTGAATCCATAAACCTGATATATTCAGATGAACCATAATTCCGTATTATAACAAAGATACTCTATTTTTCTCCTTTTCTCTTTTTTGCCAGGGGATGGGCATTATCATAGACATCCATGAGATGAGTGATGTCCAGATGGGTGTATACCTGAGTGGAGGAGAGAGAGCTATGTCCGAGGAGCTCCTGAATAACCCTCAGGTCAGCGCCGCTCTGCAGGAGATGCGTGGCAAAGGTGTGCCTGAGGGTATGAGGCCCTATTTTTCCGCCAAGCCCTGTCTCTCTTGAATATTTTACCACTATCCTTCTGATGCTCCTGTCAGTCAGGCGGGAACCCTTCCTGTTCAGAAAGATAGACTGGGTCTCTTTTTTCATCAGGGCCCTCTCTATCAGATATACCTTTAACGACTCGATTGCCTTCTTTCCTACAGGTACTATCCTCTCTTTTTTCCTCTTGCCCCTGACCTTGATCAGGCACTCTCTCATGTTGAGGTCTTCCATATCCATGCCGGCCAATTCACTCACCCTTAATCCACTTGAATAGAGGAGCTCAAGGATTGCCCGGTCCCGCGCCTTCTGAAATCCTATGCCTTCAGGTTTTTCAATGATCGAGAATATTTCATCAACCGAAAGGAATCTCGGCAACCTCTTCTGTTGTTTCGGGTTTGGTACCAGGCGGGCCGGGTTTGAGCTAATATGGCCCTCTCTGTGGAGAAACCTGAAGAATGACCGTAATGTGGCAAGTTGCCTGCTTACTGTAGACCTTTCCCTGCCGTCCTTCAGACGGTGAGCAATAAACCCTCTTATATCACTCAATTCTATATCAACAGGAGATTTCTTTACAAGGGCAAAGAATTCCTGAAGGTCCTTCCTGTAGGCCCTCAGGGTGTGAGTGGATGCACCCTTTTCAAGCTCCATAAACCTCAGAAACTCCTTCATGTATTCATTCATTCAAACACCCTTAAATATTCATTCCATGCTGCGAGGGCCTTTTCTACGATATATGCACGCCGTTTTTTCTTGTCTTTAATCCTGATGTCAGGTGCGGGAAGGAGCCCGAAGTTAATGTTGCTGGGCTGGAAACCCTCAGGAGGAGATGTTGTAATATAACGAATCAGCGATCCATGTGCTGATTCCACTGGAGGTGCAATAAAGCTCATGCCCTTCAGTCTCCTTGCAGCGTTTATACCGGCAAGAATCCCCATGGCCGTGGATTCGATATAACCCTCAACCCCTGATAACTGCCCTGCAATATAGGTCTCAGGACTTACCTTGAGAGTAAGGTCGGGGTTCAGAAACATCGGACCATTAATAAAGGTATTTCTGTGGATGCTTCCATAGCGCATAAAGACTGCATTTTCAAGTCCTGGGATGAGGTTAAAAACCCTTTTCTGCTCCGGCCATTTAAGGCGTGTCTGAAACCCTACTATATTATATGCCGTTGCGTCCCTGTTTTCAATCCTCAACTGGACGACTGCGTAGGGCACATTCCCTGTGTGGGGATCAGTCAGTCCAACGGGTTTCATGGGGCCGAAACGCAGGGTCTCCTTTCCCCTCCGTGCCATCACCTCAACAGGCATGCATCCCTCAAATACCCTTTCATCCTCAAAAGCCCTCGGGGTTACCATGTCAGCCTCTAAAAGAGCATTATAGAACCTCTCATACTCATCCCTGTCCATTGGACAGTTCAGGTAGTCAGGGTCTCCCTTTCCGTATCGTGAGGCTCGGAAAACCTTCGAATAATCAATGCTGTCCGCCTCTACTATCGGGGCAATGGCATCGTAGAAATAGAGGTAATCACCTCCAATCACTCTCCTCAGTGAGTCTGACAGTGCATCTGAAGTAAGAGGACCGGTTGCAACAATACAAGGCCCCCCGGGAATCTCTGCAACCTCTTCCCTTGTTACTTCTATCAGGGGGTGGGTCAATAACCTCTGTGTTATGTATTCGGCAAAGAGCTTTCTATCAACAGCAAGTGCAGAACCTGCGGGTACGCTGCACCCTGCAGCAGCCTCCATTAGCAGGGAGCCGACCGTCCTGAGCTCATCCTTGAGGAGTCCTGCTGAGGTAACGGGCTCCTTTGACCTGAGGGAGTTTGAACAGACGAGCTCTCCCAGAAGGTCCGTCTTGTGCGCCCCTGTTGTCTTGTCCGGTCTCATCTCGAATAACCTTACAGTAATCCCTCTCTGAGCTGCCTGCCAGGCTGCCTCACTGCCGGAAAGTCCTCCACCTATAATGGTAAGTGTTTTCATGATATCAAAAATTTTAATAACAGACGTCTGAATATCGATTGTCCGGGACAAAAGATTTCTTGTGTTGTTATAATAAAACATGCCAGTGCTTGAAATAAAGAAATATCCAGAACCTGTATTAAAACAGAAGGCCCTTTTCGTAGAGAATATAGATGGGGCACTACAGGAACTTATTGACGATATGATAGATACCATGTATGATGCCCCCGGCATTGGTCTGGCTGCACCCCAGGTAGGCGAGTCCAGGAGGGTTATTGTAGTACATGTGAAATTGAAGGAAGAAGCACACCCGCTGATAGTCCTTATAAATCCTGAAATAATTCAGGTTGATGACAAGGTCGTTTCAGAGGAAGGCTGTCTGAGTGTTCCGGGTTATGTGTCAAATATTGAGAGGGCCGGGATTGTACTTGTAAAGGGTCTTGACAGGGAAGGCAGGCCCGTAGAGATTGAGGCGGAAGGTCTGCCGGCAAGGGCGCTTCAACATGAGATAGACCACCTTGACGGGATTCTTTTTGTTGACAGGATGAGTCCGATAAAGAGGGAATTTTTCAGAAAACGCTATCTTAGAAAGCTGAAGGAAACAGCCTGAATTATTTTTATACAGGAAAATCTATCCGCAGATTTCACAGATTACGCAGATTTTAAAACTCAGAAAAACGACAACTGTTCGACTTTTTATACACAGACTTATTTAGTTTCTATTGCGAATATACAGGGGTTTGTAATGACAGTTTTTTGTTCATTGTTTTTTTTCAGCAATCTGCGTAATCTGTGAAATCTGCGGACCAAGCAGTAAAATAAATGGAATTAATAAATTAAACCCGGTATGGCGATAATCTTCTTTGGCACTCCATTATTTGCAGTCCCTGCACTTGAAAAGCTGATATCTTCAGGGGAAGATGTTGTGCTTGTTGTGACACAGCCCGACAGGCCTGGCGGGAGAGGGCACAGGATTATTCCTTCTCCTGTAAAGGCCGTGGCTGAGAGGGAGGGACTTACGGTTGCTCAGCCCGGGAGTATAAGATCTGAGGATTTCATAAAACGGCTAAAGGCCCAGAACCCCGAGTTTATAGTGGTTGTGGCTTATGGCAGGATACTTCCAAAGGGTTTACTTCAGATTCCCCTGAGGGGCTGTATCAATCTCCATGCCTCATTATTGCCCGGACACAGGGGAGCAGCCCCGATCCAGTGGGCTATTATCAGTGGAGACAAAAAGACCGGCATTACAACAATGCTGATGGATGAAGGGCTTGACACAGGGGATATACTCCTTCAGAGAGAGGTGGATATAAGGGAAGAGGATAATGCCCTGACACTCTCGGAAAGACTCTCTTTAGTGGGTGCTGAGCTCCTTGTAGAGACACTGAGTGGATTCCGGGCCGGTAAGCTAAAGCCCCATCCCCAGCAAGGTGAGCCGGGTTATACGCCGATTCTGAAAAAAAAAGACGGACTGATTGACTGGTCCTTGTCGGCCAGGATGATTTATAACAGGGTGAGGGGCCTTTATCCATGGCCGTGTGCATATACGTATTACGGAAAAAAAATGCTTAAACTGCTTAAGGTAGAGGTAATAGAGGGACACGGACAGCCGGGAGATGTTGTGCATAAGGGCAAGGGGGAATTGATTATTGGTACCCCTGAGGGCCTTTTAAAGATACTTGAGGTTCAGATGGAAGGCAGAAAACCGATGGAGATTAAGGCCTTTTTGCAGGGCATCGGGAGAGACATCTGGAAAGGAGACAGGTTTGGCGGGCTACAGGATAATTAGAGGTTTTGTACTCAAAGTGCTTTATCCCGTCTTTATGCTCCTGTCTGCGTTCAGGAAGGACAAAAAGGAGTCCCTGCAGCGGCTGATTATCAATATGAACAACAGCCTTGTAATCAGGGAACGGCACAAGACAAAGAAGATACTTCTGCTCCTTCCGCATTGCATCCAGGTAGATAAATGTGAGATCAGGCTGACCCATAACATATATAATTGCAAGAGATGCGGAAAGTGCGAGATTAAGGACCTTATAAATCTGGCTGATGATTACGGACTGACCCTCTTTGTAGCCACAGGGGGGACACTTGCAAGGAGGATCGTAATGGATGCAAAACCGGAGGCAATAGTTGCAGTTGCCTGTGAGAGAGACCTTTCAAGCGGCATTGTCGATACCTATCCAATGCCCGTACTTGCAATATCAAATGAGAGACCTTTTGGCCCCTGTTATAATACACGGGTGAGTCTTGAAAAGGTTAGGGATGCCATAAAGACTTTCTGCTCGGAAGCCTGATTGTGATATAATTCAGGCATTGAAGATATGGAAATGGAGGACTGGAGTATTGGAGGACTGGATATTTTCATCACTCCATTACTCCAACCCTCCATCACTCCGCAATTGATTGCTGAGGAGGTGGAGATGGAAGCAACAATAAAATATGTTGATGGTCTCAGATTTGTTGCAGAGGGCTTTACAGGGCACTCTGTTGTTATGGATGGCGATCCCCGGTTTGGTGGTGAGGATTCCGCGCCTAGACCGGCGGAGTTTGTCCTCATGGGACTTGGTGGTTGCACGGGCATGGATGTTATCTCTGTTCTCAGAAAGAAGAGGCAGGAAGTTACAGGGTTTGA
>QIJG01000083.1 GCA_003232715.1 Nitrospirota bacterium | reverse complement strand
AATAAATTCCTCGTGATATTCCACGGATCAGGAGAGGATGTGGAAAAGGCACGGGGACTACTGAAGGCCTCAGAGGCAATTGTTCATCATCGGTAGAATGGCTGCGGAGAGGCAATGAGCAAAATCAAGTTTTTCCATATCAACTCTTAAATCCCAAAGGAGGCGGGTAAGATGAAAAAGGCGGTTACAATCATTCTGGCAGCAGGTATCTTAATGCTAAGTCCGATAACCTCAGGCACTGTCTTCGCACAGGTTATCCATGAAAAGGTCACGGTTACTCCGACCAGAACCCTTACCGCCGGTGAGAAATCAATCATCTCATCTTCAGCGGTCAAGGTGTTACGACATATAGCCCAGGCCAGGGCGGATATCCACGAAAAGGACCTGAACCATGCCAGGGGAGAGCTGAGACAGGCACTGACACTGATTGATATCATAAGGGCAACACTGCCGACAGCCAAGGTAAAAGACCACATCTGGGTGGCAAAAAAGCACCTCTCTTATGAGGACACTGAATCGGTTATACCGGACCTGGTTCCAATTTATGCCTCTCTGGATGAGATAGCAGATATTGTTCCGGTGAGTAAAGCCCGGGAACATATCAACAAGGCAAGGGAACATCTGAAGAAGGGAAACAAGAAGGGAGCCAAAAAGGAGCTGAATTTGGCTGATGAGTCATTAATCTTTAGCGAGGTTGATCTGCCGCTCTCTTATACGGAAACTCATATCACGGACGCCCAGGGGTTTCTGGCCAAAAAAGAGCCCCGAAAGGCAGCGGAGGCATTAAAGGCAGCGGAGGATGGTGTCCAGTTCGTAGATGTTGATATCCAGTCACCGATGACACAGGCAAGGAGAAGTCTCTGGAAAGCCACAAAACACTATCTGACCGGAGATATGACTGCTACCAAAAAAGACCTGGAAGATGCAAAGTCAGCCTTAAGAAAAGCGGGAAGCACTGTAGATACTAAAACAAAAGTAAAGGTTAAAGGACTTCTGAAAGATGTTGATGCCATTGAAGGTGAAGTGGATAAGGGCGCAAAAGAAACAGGCCGGGACCTCAAGGGGCTCTATGAACGGGCTAAAGACCTCTCACTGGAGACCATGGACCTGTTTGAGTCCGGCAGAAAAAACTGAGCGAATAAGACTACGCCAAAACAGCTATAGATGTGAAAAAGGGACAGGGACACGGAGTTTTCACTCATTCTCATAATTGAACCGACATCAATCTAAAAATCTCCCCTCGCCCCTAAGAGGGGGATGATACCTCCCTTTGGCAAAGGGAGGTTGGGAGGGATTTTTTAAATAATATGTCCACACTATTTTGAGACGATTAATAAATCCGTTCAAACTCCGTGTTCCTGTCCCTTTCCAATAGTTGCCGGGGTTTTTATCGGCAATCCTGGAAGATAATTCTGGAAGGTAATTAAAATGTTGTATTATTGTCTCTTCGGAGACCTAATAGTCATACCCATCTTCGACAGTTGCAAAATAAATATTCTGTAATTTCAAGCACTTATGGCCTCACAAAACAAGCGTGGCACTATGATTCTTTATTATCTGAACCTGCCTTCCTGCTATGAGTTGACTGTATTCTCCTCATTCATCTTCACCCTCACAGTTGGATGGACGGCTACCCCTACAGTATGAACTTCCTTGATTTATTCTCTTTTATTTATCTCCACACAAACTCCTTCCAATCGAAAAGGCCTTTCCAAGTAATTTGCCAAGACCATAATAGGTGCGGCTTTCGGGGGTAAACAAAAAGGGTTTTACTCTTTCAATATCAGGAACCCCGATTTCTCCGAGTACGGATTCTTCAGCCTTGAGATCCATCACCTCACCAATGAACTGGGTATGGAGGCCTATCTCAAATGTATGGATTACCTTGCACTCAAGAATGAGGGGAAACTCCCTGATGTAGGGTGCATCAACGAGGTCACTCTTTACGGGGGTAAGTCCGGTAATGGCAAACTTGTCCTCTTTTCTCCCTGATACTGTTCCAAAATAATCGGCTTCCCTGATATAGTCCTCAGAGGGGATATTAATGGTAAACGCCTTGTGTTCCACGATATTGTCATATGAGTAGGTTGCCTTTCTCAGAGAGACGGCTATGCAGGGTGGTTGAGAACAGCAGATCCCTCCCCAGGATGCAGTCATTGCATTGGCTTTGCCATTGCTGTCATAGGTTCCTATGACCAGGACCGGGGTTGGATAAATGATGGTTTTTGGGCCTAAAGATTTTTTCATGACGGATCTCCTCCTTTTGTTTTATTGAAATTATACCAGATAAAGCGTCTCCCTTACATGGAGCTGCCATACATTCATCTGCTTTTATCTCTCTGCTTTAGCATTTTTATGTGAACTGCCCTTGAATTTGTTGGATAATGTTGTGTAAAATTGCAATGTAACGTAACGAGGCGTTTATGTTTCATGCTTTGTCTCACTGTAATAGGAGTTAAGGTCCGTGCAATATAAATAAAGATAAATATTATTTTCGGGAAAGTTCTGTTCAGGAAATCAAATGAATGTAAACGGAAGACATTATCGCACCATCTGGGTGAAGAAAGACGATGAATCAATAATCAGGATTATTGATCAGAGAAGACTTCCTCATGAGTTAGTGATTGAGGATTTAACTGCTGTTGATGACGTAGCCGCTGCCATAAAGGATATGCATGTGAGGGGCGCCGGATTAATTGGCGCAGCTGCGGGCTATGGAATGTATCTTGCCGCACTGGAAGCTGAAAAAGGAAATTCATTTGATGATTATCTGAATGCGGCCGGCAAAAAACTTATATCAACGAGGCCCACAGCCGTCAATCTCAAGTGGGCGGTAAACAGGCAGTTGAAAGCCATTATGAAAGGGGACTCTCCTGCTGATAAAGTGGCCATAGCCCTGAAGACCGCAAATGATATTGCTGATGAGGATGCTGACTACTGCAGGAGGATCGGCGAGCATGGGGTAAAGATAATTGAGGGGATTGCTGCAGGGAAGAATGGCAATCCTGTTAATATTCTCACGCACTGTAATGCCGGGTGGCTGGCATTTGTCGATTACGGCTCTGCAACATCACCCGTATATGCTGCCTTTGATAAGGGGATTAATCTTCATGTCTGGGTTGATGAGACGAGACCGAGGAATCAGGGCGCAAGTCTGACAGCCTGGGAGCTTGGTCAGCATGGCGTGCCTCACACTGTAATACCTGATAATGCAGGGGGGCATCTGATGCAGCACGGACTTGTGGATATGGTGATTGTAGGAACGGACAGGACGACATACACGGGAGATGTTGCCAATAAGACAGGAACCTACCTCAAGGCCCTGGCTGCGAAAGATAACGATATTCCATTTTATGTTGCACTGCCCTCGTCAACATTTGATTGGGAGATAAGAGATGGCAGGAAGGAAATACCGATTGAGGAAAGAGACCCTGATGAGGTCAGATATATCGAGGGCATCTGTGAAGGTGAAATCAAAAGAGTGCTGCTGACTCCCAAAAACAGCAATGCCGCAAATTATGCATTTGACGTTACCCCTTCTGAACTGGTTACCGGATTGATTACTGAAAGAGGGATCTGCGCAGCCAATGAAGCAGATATTCTTAATCTTTACCCGGAACATAAGGGCTGAGTTCGAATTCGGCTTTAATTGTATATATTACTGACAACCGATATTGTGTTTCTCACCTTTTTATTCAAGAAATCAACAAAACAAATGAAAATACCGGATGATGGCCCTGCTCAATCAACCCGGGCAGTACAAGGTTTACCGTGGAATAGCATGAAAAAGAGTTAACCCCATGGGTTTTTGGAGGACAATAACTTTAACAAGGAGAGCATATGAAAAAGGTGAAAGTCGGTATTATTGGCGGCTCCGGACTTGATGATCCAAAGATAATCAAAGGCGCCAGGGAAAAGAGTGTAAAGACACCTTACGGAAAACCCTCATCACCACTCACAGTCGGCAAGATAGACGGGGTTGATGTCGTAATACTTGCCCGTCACGGGAAGAAGCATTCAATCTATCCAACGGCAGTCAATTACAGTGCCAATCTGAGTGCCCTCAAGAAAGAGGGCTGTACGCATATCCTCGCCACTACTGCAGTTGGCTCACTTAGGGCCGGGATAAAGCCCGCTGATTTTGTTTTTATTGACCAGTTTATAGATTTTACAAAACACAGAACCCTTACCTTCCATGAAAAAAAGGTTGTCCATACACCGATGGCAGAGCCCTTCTGCGGGGAGCTGAGGTCGCTTCTCATTAAAACCGCCAAAGAATTAAAGCTCAGGCATCACAAAAAAGGCACTGTTATTACGATTGAAGGTCCCAGGTTTTCCACAAAGGCTGAGTCTCATATGTTCAGGGGCTTTGGAGCGGACGTTATCAACATGTCAACCGTGCCTGAGGTCATACTTGCAAGAGAGCTGGGCATCTGTTACCAGTCCATTGCAATGTCTACTGATTATGATTGCTGGAAGGAAGGCGAGGACCCCGTTACGTGGGATACATGCACCGGAACGCTGAAAATGTAAAAAAACTGATCTTGAATACAATTCCGGGGATTAAGTGTTCAGAACACAAATGCAGCTAAAAAGGAGGAGCAAATGCCGATTAAATCAAAGATAAGGACAGTACCCGATTATCCCAGGAAAGGAATCATGTTCAGGGACATTACCACGCTGATTAAGGACCCCGTCGGATTCAGGCTTGTTATTGACAGCCTGACGCAGAGATATATTACAAGCGAAGTAGAGTTTGACATTATTGTCGGCATAGAGTCCAGGGGGTTTATTATAGGAGGAGCCCTTTCATATACCCTTGGAAAGGGGTTTATTCCTATAAGGAAGAAAGGTAAACTCCCAGCGGAAACTATAAAGTATGAGTATGCGCTTGAATACGGGACCGACGTTATAGAGATACATAAGGATGCTTTAAAGAGCGGAGAGAAAGTCCTCCTCGTGGATGACCTCATTGCAACAGGTGGCACGGCCCTGGCATCGGCAGCACTCATCGAGAAACTCGGGGCCAAAGTTGCGGAGATGGCCTTTATAGTAGACCTTCCTGATATAGGCGGCCATCAGAAGCTGATCGACAAGGGATACAGTGTTTTTACATTGACGGAATTTGAGGGGGATTAGGCTCCGGTCATACTGGAGAAGACCTTTTAACTCACTGATAACGGCACATCATTCCGTAGGGAGGTCATTGCAGGGACGAGTACGTTCCTGACCATGGCATATATCATCGTCCTCCAGCCGATGGTCCTTCTCCGGAAGGATGTTTGTATTTGAGACCTGGATGGATTCGCGTTTGCAAGTTTTCCTTTTTTCCGTTATTCCGGCTTGTCAGGAATCGTTCTTTAAAAAGGAATGACAAATGACAGTGTTTTTATAGACAGACTCTAAAGTGTACAGACGTTTGGGTTACCTCTTTACGACAGCCTCAACAGTAGATAGCCGTGCATCATGTTCCCGCAGCCTTGAGCTGGTAAAGGTCAGTTCCTGATATATATATCCTTCATGGTTCTCATAATAGCGTCGTTCTGATTTACTACAAAATTGAAATCATAAAATCTGAGTTTGCTCTCAATCTCACCAAGTCTTTTCTCTATCTCATAAAGAGACAGCCTCACTCCCTCTCTGATCCCGTTAAGGGCATTGGTAAGCCTTCTTTCAAACTCCAAAAACTCCTCTTTTGTTATAAAGGCCTTTAGGTCGTCCTTTGTGGCAAAGGCCTTTAGGTCGTCCTTTGTGGCAAAAGCCTTTAGGTCGTCCTTTGTGGCAAAAGCCTTTAGGTCGTCCTTTGTGGCAAAAGCCTTTAGGTCGTCCTTTGTGGCAAAGGCCTTTAGGTCGTCCTTTGTGGCAAAAGCCTTTAGGTCGTCCTTTGTGGTAAAGGCCCTGAGGTCGTCCTTTGTGGCAAAAATTGCAGTCTTCTCTTCAAAGACCTCGCCAATAACCTCTCGCAGCAGTTCTTTTAATCTCTTTTCCTCCATTCAATACCTCCATAAGACAGGGCTCTTGTTTCCTCAAGACAGGGCTCTTGCCAGCTTGCCGCTATTATATCATACAGAATGACTTCTTATGCTCTTTTTTTTTCTTCTTTCCTGGTCTGTTTTTCTGCCTTTATACTTAGATCCCTCACAAAATCAGGGCACCTGATATCCTTTCCTGATATGGAAAACTTTTTCCGGCAGGTGGCCCTCCATGCACAGACAGCACATATCTCCACAAGTTTCTCCTCCTTCATAGACACCTCCTTCTCAGGCAATAGCTTAACAGAGTTTCTATATTCACTTCAATAGACGGCTTTGAGTTGATTATAAAAACCCTGTCCTCCATACTGAAAAGTTCAGACTCCAATCTCTCACTCTCTTTTACCGGCTGTCCCATTTTCACACTATCAGTATATAATAAAGTCCTGAGGTTTGTGAGTCGATAGCATAATTGAGAGCGTGATACACACAAGGGTCTGGAGGAATGCCTTTGCTTTATGGAAGCAACCTGGAGATATATAGATACAGGCATCTCTGATGCTTCCTGCAATATGGCCGTTGATGAGGCGATTGCAGAGATGGCACTGAAGGGCAGGGTCCCACCTACGCTGAGGTTCTATGGCTGGGCTGTACCATCTGTGAGTCTGGGCTGCTTTCAGAAGACAGAAGAGATAGACAGGGGGTACTGTGAATACAGGGGCATCCCCATTGTCAGGCGTCCTACCGGAGGCCGGGCTATTTTGCATGGCACGGAGATTACTTACAGTTTCGCATCAAGGAATGCCCTGCCCTGCTTTTCCGAGGGCCTGCTGAGCACCTACGAACACCTGAGCAGGGCCTTTTACACTGCCCTTAAATCCTTCGGTATAGACGTGGAGATGAAGAATCGCAGGGAAAAGGGCCGCATACTTACAGGAAGCGCCCTCTGTTTTCAGTCCGTCTCATATGCTGAACTCTCCATTAACAGGAGAAAGGTGATCGGCTCGGCACAGAAGCGGTGGAAGGAGGGTTTTCTCCAGCAGGGCTCTATTCAGATGGTAATAGACTCAGGGCTCATGGAGCGGGTCTTCAGGAACGCTGATGCCGAAAAAATATCCTTAACCATGACAGGGCTGGCGGATCATTTGCCCACGCTCTCACCTGATGAATTAAAGAGAGCGATTTTAAAGGCCTTTGAAGAAATATTTGAGGTAAGGCTTCTGCCTATGGGACTGACTGAAGAGGAGAGGGTACTTGCCCTTCAGTTTCAGAGGCAGAAATATCAGTCCCCTGAGTGGACGTTTTCACGTTAAAACAGAAATATTCAGGATTCTATTCCGGCAACCTCTGTAACTCCTGAATCCTCTGTCAGGCTTGATAGTTCCGTCTGATAATAATAAACAAAGGCTACTGCAAGTATAAACAGTCCGGCATATCCCTGCAGGGCATATATTAAGAGCTGATATGGGAGGCTCAGAATTAACCCGATAAAAGGAACTACCTTTAGCGGCAACCCGGCCAATGCAAGGATGAGGCTGAAGATTATATATAGAGAGGCCATTATTACGTAAAGATAAAAGGCAGAGGGATTTTTCAATAAATATCTTGTTGTTTCAGTTACGATAGCCACCGGCCTTGAGACCTTCAGGCTAATGGCAGCCAAGCCATAAACAGTCAATGAGAGAAGGCCGAAGAGGAGGAAAAACCCTGAAATAACTCCTACGAGGGCAAAAAAGACACCCAGGAACATGGAGAGAGCAAGGGACTGTGACTTTGCGTATGTAATGACAGCCGCAACAACTACGCCTGAGATTGCATAACACACTATAATACCTATAGCAATAAGCCCCATAATGCTAATAAATCTGAGCATGGGCGAAAAAAGCCGCTTTCCTTCTTCAAAGAAGACCTTCATGCTGAATTTCTGAGACTCATCCCTGACAGTACGCGCAAGAGTTCCTGCTGCAGCGGCAAAGACATAAAGCCCCGCTGTGGACACGATGAGTATATAAAGGAGCAGCAGGAGAGCGCCAACGATTACTATGCCGAAGTATTGGGTCATGAGGATATCAGGGGCACTTTCAATCCGGGAGAAAAACAGAGGGCTGATCCCTATGATTAATAAGGCAATGACGAGAGGGATTGCCACGATGAAGAAAAACCCTATACAGCTCAGCACTGTCACTGCAATCCGGACAAGCACAAGCTGCCAGTTACGGTTTGCAACTTTAAAACCCTGCTTTATTGCCTCAGAGTAAGTCATCCCCTTCATTATAGCATAGGCTGACGGCCTATCTGACCTTGACCTATCTTGATAGCTTGATAGCAGGCTGACTTGACGCAATCTGCCCTCAGGCATATAATAGCAATAGTTATGTCAACACTATCAAAAAATGAAGAGTATCCCGAGATACCGTCAACCCGCAGGGACGATCTGCATAACCTGGAGGAGATGGAAGAGGCCCGGCTTGTCCTCTTTATGGCCGGCAATCAGTATATGGTTATGGAAGAGTTGATCGGGGCATTTCAGAAGCGACATCCTGAGGTAGAGAAGATCTTTTATGAAACCCTTCCTCCGGGCCTTGCATTAAGGCAGATCCTTGCCGGTGGAGCCCTGTTTCAGGGCAGCATGATAACGGGCAGGCCTGACATATATACCTCGGTAACAAAAGATGCAATAGAAGAACTTGACATCCGGGGACTTGTTGATGAATCCCGCATCTACCTCCATAACAGGATTATTCTTATGGTACCAAAGGGGAATCCGGCCAATATCCGGAATATCAATGACCTCGATCGGGACGGTCTCCGCATATCACAACCAGGGGCACTCGAAGACATTACAAAGTATATTGTAGATATGTACGAACGGGCCGGAGGCAAGGCCCTTGTCAGTAGGATAATGGAGGAAAAGAGGGCCGAGGGCAGCACCATCCTTACAATTGTCCATCACAGGGAGACACCTCTGAGGCTGGGCAAGGGTACTGTAGACGTCGGTCCTGTCTGGGCAACTGAGGCAGTTCACGCAAAGAGGGAGGGACTTGGGTTTGAGGTTGTAGAGGTGGGAGAAAGGCTTGACCAGCGTCACCGGGTCAATTATTATATCACTAAACTCAGGAATGCACCGAACCATCAAAATGCAGAAAAATTCCTTTCTTTTATCCTCTCCGAAGAGGCACAGATGATATACGAAAGCTATGGGTTTGTCCCATATGCCAAGTCATGATCTCGCCCCTGACATAAATAAGTTTTGAATCCTGAACCTGTTTTCCGCCTTCTGCTTCTTCCATTGTTTCCATTACAAAGAGTTGTAACCGTAGAACCGGATATCTTGAAAACAAAAGAGAAGAGGCGTGATTTGAATATGAATTATTACCTGATATGTATAGAGGTTATACGTTTATCAAAGTAACGTCTTGCAATCCTTTTAATTACATTCCTTGAGCCTGGAAAGACCATAAGGAACCCGATGGTATCGGTAATGAATCCAGGGGTAAGGAGAAGTACACCAGCTATCAGAATCATCATACCGTCGATCAACTCTTCAGCAGGGAATATACCTTCCATCATATTCTTCTGTATGCGGTACATAACGCTCAGCCCCTCCATTTTGACCAGGTAAGCGCCTATAACGGCAGTCAGCAATACTATTATTACCGTGTTTAGCGTACCTATAATAGAGCCAACCTTTATTAAAAGGGAAAGCTCAATAACAGGCACAACAATAAATATCACTAATAATTTGAAAAACATTATTTAATTATACACGATTTGAGACAAAGTCTCTATCTTGTATCCTTCCTCTTTGAGGTATTTCCCCGTATATGACTCGCTGCAGAATATGAGTTTTTCCGGGGGGCCTTCAAACACGATGTTGCCACCCTCAGGTCCTCCCTCAGGGCCGAGGTCCACCACCCAGTCTGCCACACTGACTACATCCAGGTTATGTTCGATTACAACCACGGTATTGCCCTCATCAACAAGATGCCGCAGTACCTTTAAGAGTGCAAGGACGTCCCTGTAGTGCAGCCCTACCGTGGGCTCATCGAGTATGTACAGGAGACCTGTTTTCTTTTTTGGACTGCCAAGTTCAGCGCATATCTTGAGTCGCTGGGCCTCACCACCCGACAAGGTTGTGGCTGACTGTCCAAGCCTGAGATAGCCAAGGGCAATCTCCTGCATAATTGCAAGTTTTGAGCGTATAAATTCCTCTGTGAAGAAAAACTGTACTGCCTCGTCTATCGTCATTTCAAGGACATCATGGATGTTTTTCCCCCGGTAGGTTACCTTTAATGCCTCAGGGCCGTAGCGTCTGCCGTCGCACTCTTCACATCTGACAAACAGGTCCTCAAAAAAATACATCTCAAGCCTTTCAAACCCTTCCCCCTTACACCTTTCGCATCTCCCACCAGAGACATTGAAGGAAAAAAATCCCGGAGTATATCCATGAGCCCTTGAGTATGCTTGTGCTGCATACAGTTTTCTTATATAGTCAAAGACCTTGAGGTAGGTTGCAGGGTTTGAGCGCGGGGTTTTTCCGATAGGCGCCTGGTCAATAAGGCGCGCACCCTTCAGGTCTTCAGCCCCCTTGATGGATTCAAAGGGGAGGGGATGCTCGTGGGAGTGTCTGAAATGACGTGCCAGTGCCCTGTAAAGGGTCTCCACAATGAGGGAGCTCTTTCCTGAACCGGAAACCCCGGTTACTACGGTAAAACTGTCCAGAGGAATTTTAAGGTCTATGCCCTTGAGATTATTCCCCTGAGCCCCTTTCAGGGTAAAGTATTCTTTGCCCCTGAGCGATTTAATCCCCCTCTTACGGAGGTTCCGGAGTCTGTCCCTGTCAAGCCCCTTCAGGTATCTTGCTGTTATGGTATCGGTATTTAAAAAATCATCCCTTGGCCCTGAATAGACGATCTCTCCACCCTCCCGTCCTCCACCGGGGCCAAGTTCAACTACCCAGTCTGAAGAATTGATCACCTTTTTGTCATGCTCCACGATTATTACCGTATTGCCCAGAGAGGCTATCTCCCTGATTATATTTACAATCCTGTCCGTGTCCCTTGCATGAAGTCCGACAGTCGGTTCATCAAGGACGTAGAGAGTACCTGTAAGGTATGATGCTATCTGGTTTGCAAGGTTTACCCGCTGGTATTCGCCTCCTGAGAGTGTCTTGCCAAGCCTGTTCAGGGTAAGATAATCGAGCCCCACTCTTTTCAGAAACTCAAGCTTCATCCGTACCTGCCTCAAAACCTCTCTGGAGACGTCCTGTTCATATGAGGTGAGACCGAGGTTGCTGAAAAAAGATAGGAGATTTCCAATCGGCACCTCACCAAGCCCGGCAATGTCCTGTCCGGCAATCCTGTAGACAAGTGAGTCCTTTCTTGAGCGGTAACGGCTTAGAAAAACCCTGACGTGGAGTTTATAGCGTTTGGTTTCAAGGTCCTCAAAGAAGTCGTCTATCCCGTAAAAATGTCTGCTGCCCCTGAATATTTTTTCCTTCTCTTCAACTGTAAGGTCTGAAAATGGTTTGTGAAGGTCAATGCCTTCCTTTTTTGCACCTCTGAGTATCTGTTCCTTCCACCACCCGGCAGCAGGTTTCTCCCATGGCTCTATTGCTCCCTCTGTAATTGACAGCGATGGGTCAGGAACTATAAGGGCCTCATCATACTTCAGAATATTGCCGAATCCTTTACATTCCGGACAGGCGCCAACCGGGTGGTTGAATGAGAATAGCAGGGGCGTTGGGTCCGGCACCTTCGTACCACAGGAGTCACAGATGCTTTCTGCAGAAAACCTCAGGGGCACAATCTTAAGGGTGGCATTGTCCTGTCTGAAGAGATAGAGTGTAATCCTGCCGCAACCTTTCCTGTAAGCAAGATCAAGAGAGTCTGTTAATCTCGGGCTGTCCTTAATTACTACCCTGTCAACAACCACGACCAGTTTGCCGGTTAGAGTTTGTGAGTCGCGGATTGCGGGTTTCTGAACGCCGGACCCTGAACCCTTTACTCCCAAATCTACTATCTCATCACCGTTCCATATGCGTGAAAAACCTTCTTTCAATAGTTCCTCGGGGGTGGCGGATGTCTTGAAGGTTATCATTACCCTTTCATCGTTATAATGTCCCAGGAGTTCCGTGATGATATCATCAACACTCCACTGTCTTACCTCTTTACCACACTCCGGACAATAGGGTCTTGCTATTCTTGCATAGAGAAGACGAAAGAGGTCGTGAATCTCTGTAAGGGTTCCTACTGTTGAGCGGGCACCCTTAACAGGGTTTTTTTGCTCAAGGGCGATTGCAGGCCTTATATTCCGGATGGAATCAACGTCCGGGCGGTCGAGTTTTTCAAGAAAAAGCCTTGCGTAGGTAGAGAGTGACTCAATAAACCTCCACTGCCCTTCGGCAAAGATAGTATCAAAGGCGAGCGAGGACTTTCCTGAACCTGAAAGACCTGTTACTGTTATGATGCTGTTATGAGGGAGGCGGAGGGAAATGTTCCTGAGATTGTTCTGCCGGGCCCCTTCTATTATCAGGTAACGCATGTATTTGTTTTCTATGGTTCTTTTACTCTACTGCTCTGTTGTTCCATATTTATTATAAAAGCTCATCAATTTTCTTTCTGATCTCAGGGGAATTCCAGTCATGTCCGCCAAGGAATTTCTCGACTATCTTACCCTTTTTGTCAATCAGAAATGTTGTAGGAATTGAAAAGACATTGTATTTACGCGACACCTTTATGCTTGAGTCGTGAAGTACAATGAATGAAACAGGATGCTTTCTGATAAATTTTCTGGCAGTTGATAATGACCTGTCGGTTGACACGGCTACGATCTCAAAATTCTTTTTAGCATAGGCCTTTCTCAGTTTATTGAACCTTGGGATCTCTGCAATGCAGGGAGGACACCATGTGGCCCAGAAATTCAGAAGGATTACCTTTCCGCGGAAATCCGTAAGACTTACCTCCTGTCCGCTCAGGTTTTTAAGAGTGAATGGTGACGCTTCTTTCCCAATCATTCCATCTATGGCCCAGGGGTTCGCAAATCCCTTAACCGAGAGAGTTAACAGGAAAAATATTACTATAGCAGTAGTTCTGATTGCATGTTGCTTCATAATCACCTCCTTTATATACAAAAAGACAATTAAAACTCCAATCCTCCATAACTCCAGGTTTTTCTGATTATCCTGAAAATCCTGAAAAAAATGGTGGAGGCGGGATTCGAACCCGCACGGGCCGAAGCCCAGTGGATTTTGAGTCCACCGCGTCTGCCATTCCACCACTCCGGCATATTGATTATCTATTATTAATCCATTTTCAGTGACCGGAGTCCGATGAATTGAATATTGAATAATCTAACTTGTTCTCATCCCCACTGCCTGGACCATCTTCATAAAGTTTTCCACGGAACGGTCATAACTCCTTTCATAGGATTCATGAAAGAAACAGGCCGGTAACTCTCCCTGCCGTCTGTGATAGAGAAGGCATTCACAACACTTCCCCTTTCTTGAGCATGATCCATATGAGCAGTTACATTTCTTTAGATTAGCTGTCTTGGTACATTCCATTACGTACACCCCTTTTAAAATCACCTCTATTATACAAAAAATCATGATTCTTTCGTAAAGAAGTTAAACGACGGTGATACGGGTTCAGGACTCTGTCTTGTCTCCTCTGCCTCGACTTGGACAAAGTTTGTGAAAAGATTATATTATTAAATATGGGCACAAATAGGGACAAACTGATAACCCTGAATGAACTGACGGAAAAGATACGCTCTTATTCCCCTGATGCGGATATCTCTCTGCTTAGAAAGGCCTATTATTTTTCACATGAGGCACATTGCAGCCAGACAAGAAAAGAGGGCAGTCCCTATATAGGACACCCCCTTTCGGTTGCATTAATGCTTGCAGACATGCATCTGGATGTAATGACAATCATTGCAGGTCTTCTTCATGATACGGTAGAGGACACGGAAACAAACCTGCAGGACATCAAGGAAATCTTTGGTGAAGAGGTTGCCTTCCTCGTAAGTTCACTGACAAAGCTTGCCAAGATACAGTTTCAGACGAGGGAAGATGCACAGGCAGAGAATTTCAGGCGGATGTTCCTTGCCATGGCAGAAGACATAAGGGTGATCCTCATAAAATTTGCCGACAGATTACATAATATCAAGACCCTCCAGCATCTTCCGGCTAACAGACAGAAAAGAATTGCACAGGAGACCATTGATATTTACGCACCCCTTGCCAACAGGTTGGGTATCGGCTGGATGAGGATAGAGTTTGAGGACATGAGCTTTAAATACCTGATGCCGGATATATACAGGGATCTCCTTAAAAAAGTGGCAAGGAGACGTGAAGCACAGGAAGGCTATATTAGTGAAGTAGCAAAGCAGATAGAGGAGAAGTTAAAACAATATTGCTGAAGTGTCCGGCAGGGTCAAACACCTCTATGGTATTTACAGAAAGATGCAGATACAGAGGATACCCTTTGAACAATTATATGATGTGTTGGGGTTAAGGATAATTACAGACACCAAAAACCATTGCTACGAAATACTGGGAATAATTCACTCGCTCTGGACCCCGATCCCCGGGAGGTTTAAGGATTATATCGCCCTTCCAAAGTCCAATATGTACCAGTCCCTGCATACCTCGGTAATCGGACCCAAAGGCGAGAGGGTTGAGTTTCAGATCAGGACTCAGGAGATGCACAGGATAGCTGAAGAAGGTATAGCCGCTCACTGGATGTACAAGGAAGAGGGGAGGGTACTGCAGAAGGATGCAAAATACATCAAGTGGCTGAGGGAGTTGATCCAGTCTCAAAAAGACCTCCACGATGCAAAGGAATTCCTTGATGTTGTTAAGGGCGAGGTTGTCCCCGAAGTAGTCTATGTATTTACCCCCGGAGGTGAAATAAAAGAGCTTCCGTCAGGATCGACCCCGGTGGATTTTGCCTATGGCATTCACACGGAGGTTGGTCATAAGTGCGTGGGGGCAAAGATTAACGGAAGGATAGTGCCGTTGAGGTATCAGTTGCAAAGCGGTGATGCAGTTGAGATAATTACATCACCCTCTCATGGTCCGAGCAGGGACTGGCTGAAATTTGTGGTAACCCAGAGGGCTAAAAGCAGGATAAAGCAATGGATAAAGGCTGAGGAGAGAAAGCAGAGTCTGGAGCTTGGCAACAAGATCCTGGAGACAACCTTCAGAAAGAGAGGGCTTAGTCCGGCCATCATCAAGTCAAATGAAATGGATGAAGTAGCCGGGTCCTTCAGTCTGAGGAACAAGGAAGACCTGATCGTCTCCATCGGATATGGCAAGGTCTCGGCACAGCAGGTGGCCAACAGGTTGCAGCCCGAAAAGAAAGAAGAAACAACAGCAGAGGAGCGGTTACTGAAAAGACCTCTCAAGAAGACCAGGGAGATAGGAGGGATTACCATAAAAGGGGTGGATAATATCCTCTATCATACGGCACATTGCTGTTATCCTGTGCCGGGTGACCAGTTAATAGGATTTATAACGCGTGGCAAGGGGGTGACAATACATCGTCAGGATTGCCCTAACCTCGATCGTTTGGCTGTAGACGATGCAAGACTCGTCAGGGTTGATTGGGCTTCCACCGGGGACAGCACCTCGCTGACAAAGCTTAATGTGGAGACAGTGGACCAGCCGGGAATACTTGCAAACCTCAGTGCCCTTTTCTCTTCTTTGAACGTCAATATCACCCATCTCGAAGCAACCTCAACGCAGGATGGCAGGGCTCGTTTCACATTCTTTATACAGGCAAAGGATAAATCCCAGCTTTCAAGTCTTACTCAGAAGATAGCATCAACCGAGGGTATCCTCAGGGTTAGGCGATAGGAGTACCTCAACTTGATTATTGTCATGCTGAACTTGATTCAGCATCTCTCCGTATTTATTTGCCGGTTTAATAAAATCAGGCTGGTTTCGCTGTATCAAACAAACCTGCACTGAGATATCTCTCCCCCCTGTCCGGCAGGATTACGACTATCTTTTTCCCACTGCCAAACCGTGCGGCAACCTGGAGTGCAGCCCACATGGCTGCACCGGAAGATACCCCGGTGAGCAGACCTTCCTTTAGTGCCAATTGCCTGGACATTTCGTAAGCGTCATCATCCGTTACAGGGATAACCTCATCGTATATCTTTGTGTTTAGTACACCTGAGAAGAAGCCGGCCCCTATTCCATCGATCTTGTGGGGTCCTGGTTCCCCTCCTGAAAGGACTGCTGATGCTGCCGGCTCAACCGCTGTGATATGACAATCCCTGCGTTGCTCCTTAAGCACCTCGCCAACTCCTGTTATGGTCCCCCCGGTGCCGATACCTGCAACAAAGGCATCCGGTACGCTGCCAAGGTCTCTGATTATCTCAGGGGCCGTAGTCTTTCTGTGGGCGTCGGGGTTTCCGCATAAAATAGCGATCTCTGTTTTTAAGGTATAACTCCTCAGCCTTTTCCACAGCCCCCATCATCCCCTTTGAGCCCTCGGTCAGTATCAGTTCTGCTCCAAAAGCCTGAAGGAGCTGCCTTCTCTCAAGGGTCATGTCTTCAGACATGGTGAGGATGAGTCTGTACCCTTTAACTGCGGCTACCACTGCAAGACCAATCCCTGTATTTCCACTTGTAGGCTCTATAATGGTTCCGCCTCTCTTTAATTTTCCTTCCTTCTCTGCCACCTCGATCATATGCAATGCAATTCTGTCCTTTACCGATCCCCCCGGATTAAAGCCTTCAAGTTTTGCATATACCTCTGCATCCCCTTCCCCTGCAAGCCGGTTGATCCTTACAAGGGGGGTATTACCTATAAGCCCCAGAATGTTTTTATGAATTGCCATGGTATCTCTATCGTCTCCTTATTATCAGGATATTTATTTCAAATAAAAGTATTACTTTATTGATG
>QIJG01000183.1 GCA_003232715.1 Nitrospirota bacterium | reverse complement strand
CGACAATCCATTTTACTGCCTTGGGCTTTGCCCTTGCCAGTATTCTAACACCTATTCTCGTGCCGAGCATCATGCCGGCAACGGAAGGGACGGCAATCAATGGTAGCACCGCACCCTTGTTAATGTATACCCATGCTGCTGCCGTATCGGTTATGGAAAGCAGAAATACACTCGTTGCCACGGATATTTTCAGCGGTGCACCGAGGAGAAGATTAAGGACGGGTACGTTTGCCCATCCGGCACCGAGGCCGAACATGCCTGCCATAAAGCCTATTACTATAAAAAGTGAAAGACCAAGGGGTGTTCTGTGAATCTGCCAGTTAATCTGCTTGCCGGCAGACTCCTCATAATAAATGCCTGTTATCCTGAGGACTGAAGAAAGTGTATCAGCCTCTTTAACATCCGGGAAATCCGAGCGCTTGGCTGTAGCCATAATGATGACGATCATGATGATCGTGCCTCCAAGCGCGGTCTGGACTACATTCGTAGGAAGTGCAAGTCCGACCATGGCTCCAAAGATTGAACATGTAGAGGCTATAAGTGCCATGGGAAGTGCGAGTCTGAGATCTGCGAGTCCGCGCTTGAGCAACCCGGGACCTGCAGAGAGTGCACCGGTAAGGGCTACCAGCAGGCCGGCACCTCTTACAAAATCAAGGTTAAAGGGAAAAAAGCTGCTTACTATAGGAACAAACAGCACTCCGCCTCCAACACCTGCAACAACTGCCAGGATACCGAGGAAAAAGGTAAAGACAAACAGGATTGCCGGCCACATCCACCAAACAATGGTGCTTCCGTTCCGGGCTGCCTCTACTACCTGTTCTTCACCAAATGCAATGCTATAAAATCCTGTAGTTATAGCCACTACTGCAAGAAGGAAGAGAAACCTTCGCAAAGTGCGTGACATTGTACCTGCCTCCTTCGTCATCCATTCAGTACTGTTGATTATTGTAACAGTGATATTGCAATACGCAATCGTAGAGATATGATAATCTTCTGTTAGCAGATATGTCAAGAAAATGGCGATTTTTTATTTTAAAAAGATAATGAACTACCCCGCAGCAGAGCTGCGAGGTATCAAAAGGAATTTTTATTTACCCCGATGCAGAGCATCGAGGAATTCTTTTGATTAAAGGGAAGCGATAGGTCCGGATATCAAGGTAATTCCTATATCTTTAGTATATAGTATCTCAGCCAGATATAAATCGTAGATATTAATACCGTTAGCATCATAACGGGCATTCCGTAGGCCATAAACCTTATAAAAGATATCTTCTTTCCTGCCCGTTCGGCCAGCCCTATCACAATCACATTTGCAGATGCCCCGATAGCCGTGCCATTACCCCCCAGACATGCACCAAGAGAGAGAGACCACCAAACGGGCATGAGCTCGGGATTGTGTAGGAGTTTTAAGCCCTGAAGGTGCGGCCAGATCTGATGAGCCATATCGATTATTAAAGGATTCATTGTTGCAACGTAGGGGATATTATCCACAAAGGCCGAGGCAACGGCGGAAAACCACATCATGAGCATACTCGTGGCAAACATGTTTCCGTGCGTAATTGCAAGCACCTCTATGGACATCCATTTAATAAGACCGACCTTGACGACACCCCCGATGATGATAAAGAGTCCCATAAAAAAGAATATGGTCGGCCACTCAATTTCGGCAAGGACGTGGTGTGGTTCGTGAGTGCCTGAAAGCAGCAGTAAAAGTCCTGCTCCAAACAGGGCCACCGTTGCCGGTTCATAGTTGAACGTGCCGTGTAAGACGAAACCGATTATAACAATTGAGAGGACAAAGAGCGACTTTTTAAGCATAATCGGGTCTTTTATAGCGTCTCTTTCGTCCATTTCCAATATCCTCTGTTTAAGCTCGGGCCTGACATGGAGTTTTTTGCCGAACATTATTTTCAGGATAAAGAGGAAGGCAGCCATTACTACAATGATTGCAGGTGTCAGGTTATAGATAAAGTCCATGAAATCAAAATGTGCCTTTGAGGCTATCATGATATTGGGAGGGTCACCTATTAGTGTGGCAGTGCCGCCTATATTGGAGGCAAGCGCTTCGGCAATCAAAAAGGGTATCGGGTCGACCTCAAGGGCATCTGCAATGAGCAGGGTAACAGGGGCAAGCAGGAGTACTGTGGTAACATTGTCAAGAAAGGCGCTCAGGATTGCCGTAACAATTGCAAATATGGTCATTATCCTCATGGGCTCACCCTTTCCCAGTTTAGCGCTTTTAATGGCTATGTACTCAAAAAAACCGGTTGGTTTCATGAGATTGATGATTATCATCATCGAAAGGAGGAGGAATATGACATTCCAGTCTATCCCTAACACTTCAGAATGAAAGGCTTCTTTCTGCTCCAGTATCTTAAGCACAATCATCAGGGCTGCAGCAAAGATGGCTACAACCGTCTTATGTACCTTCTCTGAAATAATTAATGCATAGGCAAGGAGAAATATGATAGTGGCTGTCCAGAAGGATGCGCCCATAACAAAAGGCTGGGAGGCTGTGGCAGCTTCAGGTGTCATCTCTTCCCCTCCTTATCAAAAAGGGCCTGCACTATTGCCTGATACATATCCCGTATGTATATCATGCCGACCACCTTCTTATCTTTGTCTAAAACAGGAATCCTCTGGAGGCTGTGTTTTACTACAAGATCAGCACATTCCATAAGCGGGGCATCCTCTGAAACAGTTATCACATCCCTCGTCATTATCTCCTCTATCTTTTTATCGGCGACCTTTTTTGCCATCTCCTCGAGCATACCATCCCAAGTGAATTCGCCAAGTTCGGTTAAGGCCAGATACGATGGGATAATAGCCCTGAGGATATCCTTGATTGAGACGATACCTGCAAGGTTTCCGTTGTCAAGAACTATCATGCCCTTTACCCCGGCCCAGCCTTTTCCCCTCCTGGCAATCCTCATCCTGTTAACTGCATCTTTCAGGGTGGTCTTCGGAGTCAAGGTTTCTTTAACCGGCTCCATTATCTCTTTAGCCTTCACATGACCCTCCATTTGATTGTTATTTACTGAAACATCAAACATTGCATTACGCAACTGTACGGGATATCATAATACCAGGGGAAATCCTTAGTCAAGCAAGTGGGATTTTTTATTTTTATAGGAGATTAAAACTAAATTATAAGCCGGCAGGACGGAAGGCGTGCAAACCGTTGAGTCCCCCTGAATGGGAGCGCTATTTTAACCGGACTATCAAATGCGGGATATTATAAGTTAAGAACGTAATACCTCAGCCACACGTATATCATGGAGATAAAAACAGTCAAAAGCATTATCGGAAAGCCATATGCAACAAATCTCATGAATGATATCTTCTTCCCTGCCTTCTCGGCCATGCCGACTACTATTACATTTGCTGAGGCGCCAATTGGTGAGCCGTTACCTCCAAGACATGCCCCGAGTGCCAGTGACCACCAGATAGGCATCAGGTCAGTATGCCGAAGTAGTGCCAATCCTGTCTCCTGGGGCCACATCTGTTTGGCCATATCAATTATCAGGGGGTTCATGGTGGCAACATAGGGGATATTGTCAACGATTGCGGATGCTATGGCGGAGAACCACATTACGATCATACTTGTTGCAAAGAGATTGCCCTGCGTCAGGGCGAGCATCTTTAGAGACATCCATTTAATGAGTCCAACCTTTACCACCCCACCAACGAGTATAAAGAGACCTATAAAGAAAAATATGGTAGGCCATTCGACCTCAGCAAGATAATGATGCGGTTCATGGGTGCCTGACAGCAGAAGCAACAGACCTGCACCGAAGAGTGCTACTGTGGCAGGCTGGAGGTGAAGTGTTCCATGAAATACAAACCCGATGAGTACGAGACCGAGGACGAAGAGAGATTTTTTGAGCATTAACGGGTCTTTTATTGCCTCCTTCTCCTTCATCTGCATTATTCTCTGTTTGAGTTCTTCTCTGGTCTTCAGTTTCCTGCCAAAGACTATCTTGATAATAAAGAGAAGCACAACCATCAATATGATAACAATCGGCGTAAGATTGTAAATAAAATCCATGAAATTGAGCTTTGCCTTTGAGGCTATCATGATATTTAAGTGTGGCAGTGCCTCCGATATTGGATGCAATGGCTTCAACAATCAGGAACGGAATCGGATCAACCTCAAGGGCATCTGCAATCAGAAGAGTGACCGGGGCAAGCAGGAGCACTGTGGTAACATTGTCAAGAAGCGCGCTCAGCAATGCCGTGACAATAGCGAATATTATCATTATCTTCATGGGGTCACCCTTGCCCGCCTTTGCGCTTTTTATCGCTATGTATTCAAAAAAACCGGTTGGCCGCATAAGATTGATTATTATCATCATTCCGATAAGCAGAAAGATAACATTCCAGTCCACCCCTAATTCCTCAACATGAAAAGCCTCATACTGCGAAAGTATTTTCAGCACAAGCATCAGGGATGCAGCGAAGACTGCAACCACTGTCTTGTGTACCTTTTCCGATACTATAACAACGTAGGCGAGTATAAATATGGTCGTGGCAGTCCAGAAGGTTGTGTTCATTACAAAGGGCTGGGATGCCGCGGCAGCTTCGTGAGTCATAGATTATGTACCTCCTTGTCATCCAGGAGAACTTTTACAATTGCATTATAGAGGTCCCGCACATAGATGATGCCGACGGCTTTATTCTCTTTATTTAATACAGGAACCCTTTGGAGATTATGTTTGACAATAAGATCAGCACACTCCATGAGCGGGGCATCCACGGAAACCGTTATTACATCCTTCATCATTATCTCTTCTACCTTCCTGTCGGCCACCTTTTTTGTCATCTCCGCAAGCATACCCTCCCATGTAAACTCCCCAAGTTCTGTCATCGTCATATAAAAAGGTATAATCGCCTTGAGTATGTCTTTAACCGAAACCATTCCGATCAGGTTGCCTTCGCTGTCAAGCACTATCATACCTTTCAAGCCGACTATGCCATCGTCTCTCTTCACAACTCTCATCTTGTTCACAGCATTCCTGATGGTATCGTCAGGAGATAAATAATAATCCTTTACCTGTTCCATAATATCTTTTGCCTTCACGTAAACCTCCACAGAACGTTTTTAAATGCAACAAGGTCATTGCATTGTTCAACAGCACAGCTATAATAATTGTTCAAAAAATTATTAGTCAAGAAAAAAGCAAAAAGGCAGATGAAAAGATGCCTTTCTGCTTATGACAGGAAACTCTTATACGGCAGGAGGAGAATTTACAAAAAGACCTCTCAGAGGTCTGCAAGGGCCATAAGTAAAAGCAGAAGATTCATTTCTTTGTTTCATCTGCTCCGGAACCGTTATCTTTATTCTTATCCTTATCTTTATCTTTATTCTTATTCTCATTCTTAATAAGATCTATAAGCTGCTCTGCCTTGATTGCACCACTCAGGACCCTGCCGTTTTCCAGCACAATGGTTGGCGTACCGGTTATGTCGAGTTTCTCAGCAAGTTCAATATTCTTATCTATAATATCTGTTTTGCATTCAGGATCGGGGATCTCCTTTTTTGCATAGGCATCTTCCAAAAGCTTTAAAGACTTCTTGCATTGGATAGCCACTGCCTTCCGATAGGCATCTTTGTGCATTTTTAAGGGAAAGAGTTTGATAAAAAATGCTATGTCTTTTCTCTTTTCAATAACTTTCTTTAGCTCCTTGTGGAGTTTTGCACAAAATGGACAGTCAGGGTCGTCAAAGACAACGACCTTATAGGTTGCATTCGGGTTACCCATAACAAGGGCATTGTCGAGGGGGATCTGTGCGAAATCCACCCTGTTAAGCTCCATCAGCCGTTTTCTGGTGAGGTTCTTTTTTGTTTTTATCCTGACAATTTGTCCAATGATGACATTCTCTTTTGAGAAGTCCATATAGGCAATGCCCTTTTTGCCATGTGTCTCCAGTGATACTTCCCATAGCCCCCTTGACGGAGATGTTCTGACCCCGAGGACTTTAATGTCGGGTATCAGCTGCTTTAACGCCTCCTGTGCCTCCCCTTTTGATAAGGAGTGACACTTTCCGCAATCCTGCTCACATCCACCAAAGGCCGATGCTCCTGTCTCGGCAACAAACAGTACTGCCAGGCCTGTGAGGATAGTCATCATTATAATAACTGCTTTTTGCATTTTCACCTCAATTTCGGTTTCAGGTTTTTATTTTTTCCAGTACAATACGGTGCTTAATAAGCGAAATCTCTTTTATCTTTCCTTCAAATTCCTTTTGTTCTCCAAAAAGGTTACGCATGAATACCTTTTCTCCTTCAGGTCTGAGGATATCCACATTTTCAAGATACAAAGACTCCGTGCCATTGTCATAAATATATGCATTAGCTTCACACATTATATTACCTCCCTCTTATTCCTGGTTTTAAGTATTCTACCACCTTTTCTATCAGGTGTGGAAGTGGCTCCCTCTGTATGCCGGCAATCTCAACACCTTCCTGGTTGACTGGAAGAAGTATCTTCCTTGCCATTGAAGAAGCGATGGCCTCTGCAATACCCGGCGTCAGCTCTCCGAGCATTCCATTGGCAAGCACGATACTGAGTGGCCCCACAATTACATCCACCCTCCCGGTGTTGCGGATGATAGCGTTTTCACCTGTTGCGCCTTTATTAGCCCGTGCCTTCATCATTGCTGAGGTGGCTGCCGAGTTTGTGCCAAGGGCTAATATCTCTACATCGGCACCAAATTTCTCCCTAAGCCTCTTTACGATCGTGCTCCCGATACCGCCACCCTGCCCATCTACTACTGCAATCCGCATCATGAATTACTTTATCAGTAAACCTTTTTAAAACTCAAGTGCAGAAAAAGGTGACAGGGTCAAGTACCGTCTGTTTTTTGCTATAATGTCCGCATGAAGGTCTCGGAGCTCTTTGTCACGTGTCTTGAAGCAGAGGGAGTGGAGTTTATCTTTGGTATTCCCGGAGAAGAGAATCTCAAGTTCCTGAACGCCCTCTCTGCTTCGGATATAAAATTCATACTCACAAGGGACGAGCGGGGCGCTGCCTTTATGGCAAACGTCTATGGCAGGTTGAGCGGCAGGCCGGGGGTCTGTTTGAGTACACTTGGCCCCGGTGCAACAAATCTGATCACAGGTGTTGCCGATGCAGTCCTTGACTTCTCACCCCTTGTTGCAATTACTGCCCAGGTAGAACTGTCAAAGATACATAAGGAATCACATCAATATATAGATATCCTTTCCCTTTTCAATCCCATCACCAAATGGAATACAAGGGTTACAATCCCCGAAACATTGACCGAGATTGTAAAGAAGGCTTTCAAGGTTTCAAGGACGGAGAAAAAGGGACCTGTACATATAGAACTTCCTGAAGATGTCGCCCTGAAGCATACAGATGCAAGGCCACTCCTCCCCGAAGAGATTGTCTATCCATCGCCTCCTCAGGCCTTGCTTGAAAAGGCAGCAAAGCTTATCAATGATGCAGGATTCCCCATTATTATTGCGGGTAATGGAATTGTAAGGTCAGGAGCATCCGAGGCATTAAGGAGATTTGTAAGTAAATCACTCATAGGTGTAACGACGACTTTTATGGGCATGGGTGTAATTGCCTCAGAGGATGAATCTTTTATATCAACAGTGGGACTTCAGAGCCGTGATTATGTATCCTGCGGGTTTGGGATGGCTGACCTCATAATTACTGTTGGATACGACACGGTAGAGTTTCTCCCGGAATACTGGAACCCTGAGGGAAATAAAACCATTATTCATATTGGCACAACAGGTGCTGAAGTGGACTCTCATTACTCCGGGCTTGAGGTTGTGGGTGACATTAACAAGTCCCTTGATTATCTGACTGACAAGATAACTGCTCCCAAGGACCCTTCCTGCTATAATACATTGAGAGATCTGGTTATATGCGAGGATGATTTCCCGGAAACCGGATATCCACTGAAACCCATAAGAATAATAAAGGCATTGAGGGATATGCTTAATGATGATGATATTGTAATCTCCGATGTTGGTGCCCATAAGATATGGCTTGCAAGATTCCTGAGACCCTCGAGAGAAAATACGGTGATTATCTCAAACGGATTGTCCGCGATGGGTATATCCATCCCAGGGGCAATTGCTGCAAAACTCCTGTATCCTGAGAGAAAAGTGATTGCAGTTACAGGGGATGGCGGATTGATGATGAGCCTTGGCGAGCTTGAGACTGCAAAGAGGCTTGGCCTTGATATTGTCATTATTGTTTATAATGATAAAGGGTTGGGCCTTATTGAGTGGAAGGAGCGGATAAATTACAAGCGGGAGTTTTTTACGAGGTTTGGAAACCCTGATTGGGTTAAGCTGGCCGAGAGTTTCGGGTTCAGGGGTTTCAGGGTTGAAAGGGATGACCATCCGGAGAGCATTCTGAAAGATGCCTTTGCCGGAGGGGGACCTGTGCTGATTGACTGTCCGGTTGATTATACTGAAAACCTCAGACTGACAGAGGTCCTCGGCAGGATAATCTGTCCGATGTAGGTTGATAAAATAAATTACCGCAGAGCACGCAGAGAGCGCATAGAAAGAGATAAATATAAGAAACTTTTTTATTTTATTTTTAATGAAAATTTCTGCGTTCTCTGCGGTGAATAAACTTTGCAGGGCTTAAATAATGGAGACGGAAAAAACCGATTTTCTGATTATTGGAAGCGGCGTGGCCGGACTCAGGGCTGCTGTTGAACTTGCGCCTCATGGGGAGGTCCTTGTTGTGACAAAGGACGTCCTGAGGGAATCAAGTACAGAGTACGCTCAGGGTGGGGTTGCTGTTGCCATGAGTGATGAAGACAGGGTTGGAATTCATTTTGAAGATACCCTGAAGGCTGGTGATGGGCTTTGCAGGGAGGAAGCAGTGAGGGTGCTGGTTGAGGAGGGGGCTCAAAAGATACTCGAGCTGATTGAATGGGGGGCGGAGTTTGACCGGGCAGGGACAAAGCTTGATTTCACCCTTGAGGCTGCTCATTCAAGGCGGAGGGTGCTCCATGCCCATGGTGACTCAACAGGTAAAGAGATAGAACGGGTACTGATTAATAAGGTTGTCTCCCTGAAGTGTGTCAGGAAGTTTCCTTTTGCGATGACTGTAGACCTTGTCATGAGGGACGGCGTCTGTTGCGGGGCTTATATTTTAAAGGAGGGCAGAATGTATCAGGTCCTTGCCCGTGCTACAGTGCTGGCAACAGGGGGGGGAGGCCAGATATTTTCCAGGACTACCAACCCTCAGGTGACCACTTCCGATGGAATGGCAATTGCTTTGAGGGCCGGGGCGGTGATGGAGGATATGGAGTTTGTCCAGTTTCATCCCACCGTACTTTTTGCACCAGCTGCACCCCAGTTTCTCCTGAGTGAGGCAATGAGGGGAGAGGGTGGTCTTTTGAGGAACATCTATGGTGAACCTTTCATGGAAAACTATCATCCCGATGCCGAACTTGCCCCAAGGGATGTGGTATCAAGGGCAATAATATCCGAGATGGTCAGGACAGAAAGCATGTATGTCTGCCTTGACCTTACAGACCTTGATGCCCGGTTTGTAAAGAAGAGGTTTCCGAGGATATACAGGACCTGCCTTCAGTACGATATAGACATAACGAGAGACACCTGCAGCCCATTACATGATGGGAGGGGTCAAGACCGATACATTCGGACGTACAAGCATTGCAGGGCTTTATGCTGCAGGAGAGGTTACCTGTACAGGGGTTCACGGGGCAAATCGTCTTGCAAGCAACAGTCTCCTCGAAGGGCTTGTCTTTGGTGCAAAGGCGGGCCAGGCTGCCGGTGAAACAGTATCATCAATAGCTGATCCGGATGAATTATCAGCAACCGCCTTTTCAGAGTATGGAAGAATCGAAGATTACGAGGAGATAAGGACACGGTTGCGGAGGGTTATGTGGGATCGTGTGGGTATAATCCGTTGTGCTGAGTCCCTTAGCGCTGCAAGGGAGGAACTATCCTGCTTTGTGCAAATACTTAAACACCAATATAGGACAAGAGAGGAACTCGAGTTCAAAAACATGCTTCAGACAGCCATACTTGTTACAGAGGGGGCTTTTCTGAGACGTTGCAGTCTCGGGGCTCACTACAGGTCGGACTTTCCTCAAAAAGAGGGCTGTTACTACCATATAGAGTGGCGGATGGATAGAGAAGGCAATCTTTCATCAATTTTAGCGTGATGTTACGGAAATCCGTAACCCAACAACCATTTATCACCGGAGTGAGGTGATAATTACAACCCTGTTACCATTTATTGTCGGTTTTGGTGCGGCGTTATCTCTACTTACCTGTTCTCAGCACTAAATAACCAACAATCCCCGAGATGAATGACCCTATAAGTATTGCCAGTCTATCTGTATATTGAAAAACGCTTGCATCTTCAAATGCTAATGAGCTTATGAATAAGCTCATGGTAAATCCGATGCCCGTTAATACTGATACCCCATAGAACTGGAGCCAATTGCTGTCTTTTGGAAGATCCGCTTTTTTGAACTTTATTGCAAGCCAGCTGAAACCGAAAACTCCAAGTTGCTTACCAATAAATAACCCAAAAATGATACCCAGCGGGACTGAACCCGACATTTGGCTGAAGGATATTTGCGTAACATTCACTCCTGCATTAACAAAGGCAAACAAAGGCAGAATGAGAAATGCCACCCAAAAATGGAGATCATGTTCTATCTCTTTTGCAGGCGAAACAGGTTTGTTGTTTTCACCTTTTGCGTGCAGTGGAATAGTAAGTGCTAATATCACGCCTGCCAATGTTGCATGAACCCCCGATTTAAGAACACTAACCCACAATATACTGCCAACAATGAAATAAGCCGCTTTCTTCGAGATACCGAATCTATTAAGCGTGATTAAAACTGCTAAGGAAATTGCTGCAACGGCAATAGATAAAATGGACAGGTTGCTTGTATAAAATATGGCAATAATTATAATTGCCCCCAGATCATCAATAATTGCCAAAGCCATTAAGAACAGTTTAAGTGAAACCGGAACTCTCCTGCCTAACAGGGAGAGAACGCCTAATGCAAAAGCAATATCAGTAGCCGTTGGTATTGCCCACCCGTTAACAGCAATTGGATGGCCCTGGTTGAACATTAAATAGATTATTGCAGGAACAGCCATCCCGCCAACGGCTGCAATTCCAGGTAGTGCAACCTGGCTTAAAGATGATAAATGACCTTTTCCCTCTTTACTTCCAGGCCGATTAACAGAAAGAAGATAGCCATCAGACCATCATTTACCCAGTGATAAAGAGATTTTTCCAGATTTAATGAACCAACATGTATTCCCACAGGGAGATGCAGGAATGACTCATACCATACTGATAATGATGTATTACTGAATACTAATGCCAAAACAGTCGCAAGTATCAGCAATATACCGCTTGTTGATTCTTTCTCTATAAACTCTTCAATTATCTTCATTGTTGAAAGTGTGGCTGTGTGTCAACCGGTAAAGGCATAAAGATAATCTTCTCCCGGCAGCACCCGGATATCTTTCTGCTGACTATTATAACCCTTTTTCATAAGAAAACAGGCATGCCGAGCGCCTATCTGTATGAATGGCATGAGGGGTCTTTTGACGATCCCGGGGTAAAGATTTTGCACGAAGATGAGCGGAGGTTTACTGCTGAGGGAACTGCTTGTTAATGCGTCTATATCGATAGCCCTAAATCATTCCGCTTTCCCGAAGAGACCCGATTCGTTCTCCGGCCCTTTAGGGAAGCGGATCTGAAAATCTGTTATAATACAAAACTATGTATTTTGATTTGAATTTTTCTCCTCAGGTCAGTGATGAGGAAATAAACAGGGAGAAGAGAAAGGCCAGGCAGCTCAGGGCTACCAGGTGGTGGAGAAATAAAAAGGGCAGGGGTGTATGCTTTTACTGTGGAAGTCGGATGTCGCCTGCGGAACTCACCATGGACCATGTAGTGCCTCTCATAAGGGGCGGCAAGAGCACAAAATCAAATATCGTTGCAGCCTGCAAGGAGTGCAATAACAAAAAGAAGTATATGCTACCCATGGAATGGGACGAATATACAGGGAACAGGGGTGGTGAGGAAGATGTATAGTTTTGACGGACGGGTGGCCCTTGTTACCGGCGGGACTAAAGGGATAGGAAAGGCTATAGCGCTCTGCCTTGCACGGGGTGGCGCGAAGGTTGTAGTCAACTACTCCTCTGATGAGGAGTCTGCTTTAAGTACAGGGGAGGAACTCAGAAAGATAAATGGTTTCGGGCTTTCCCTGAAGGCGGATGTCTCGGATTCCCGGCAGGTGCAGGAGATGTTCGGGAAGATACTTGATGCAACCGGCACCCTGGATATTCTCGTCAATAACGCAGGGATAATAAGGGACAGTCTGCTTATGCTGATGAAGGACGAGGACTGGAAGAGGGTTATTGATGTTAATCTGACAGGTGTTTATAACTGCTCAAAAGCGGCCCTGAGGCCGATGATTGGTGAAAAGTGGGGCAGGATAATAAATATTATATCCCCTACGGCATTAATGGGCAGGGCAGGGCAGACCAACTATGCTGCCTCAAAAGGCGGGATCCTCAGCTTTACACGCTCACTTTCCAGGGAGGTGGCAAGCTACGGCATAACGGTTAATGCTGTCAGCCCCGGTCTTATAGAGACGGAGCTGACATCATCCCTCAGTGAAAAGGTAAAGAATGAATTCCTCGGCATGATACCAGGCAGGAGGCTTGGCTCTACTAAGGAGGTCTCTCATGCCGTGGCCTTTCTCGCCTCCGTCGCATCAGGATACATTACAGGGTCATATATCTCGGTGGATGGGGGCATGACATAAGCGGTTTTCTTAAGAACAGGTTTTTCATTACTCCTCAGTCTTGTCCGGTTAGGTTTTTGCATAAACATGATTTTTCTTTTGTTTTTTAAAGCTGTTAGAAACAACAGCATCAATTAATGACGCGGTCAATACAGACAAGGTCTCCAGGGTTGCTGTGCTCCCTCGGCAAAGTTCGGGCTGCATCAGCCTGCAGTGCCTGGAACACATATATTAGTTGCTCCGGACCCCTACTGAAAATATTGGGTTCCGGCTTAAGAACTGCCGGAATAACAGATAGAAAAACGGATTTTTATTGACAATATATCCTCTTAATTGGTATAAAACATGATTACAAAAATCTCAAGGAGGTGTAATATTATGAGGCTTGCTGTATTTGTGAGTGAGTACAGGGAACCAGCGATGCTGGAAAGACTGAAGGCCGAAAAACTAGGAATAGTCCTGGTGCAGAATGGGGTGTACCATGCAGCGCTAAAAAAAGATGGTAATGTATCCCCGGTTCTCTCAAAAGACGTGGAGTATTATGCACTCTCTGAAGACCTTCAATCCAGGGGATTCTCAGACTCTGATGTTGTTGATAGCAAGGTAAAGGTTATCAATTATGATGGTCTGGTTGACCTTATCTTCAATGATTACGAAAAAACAATCTGGCTATAAGGAGGCAATAATGGGCAAAATTACAATAGGCTGTTTTTCATCACTCGTAGGCTCCATGTCCCTCGACTTTGCAGTCAAGCTCTCTGAAGCTGCTGTGAAGAAGGGGCATGAGGTGGACCTCTGGCTTTCAGGCAATGGTACAATGCTTGGGAAAAAAGGACAGAGCAAGTTCAGGGATTACTCTTATTTGATGGATACGGTAACGGAATTGATCAAGAGCGGCAAATTCAAGATAACAAACTGTGAGGCCTGTGCAAAGGCAAGGGGCATCAGCAGGGAAGATACCGTCGAAGGTTTTGGTGTAGCAAGCATGGACTGGTATCTTGCAAGTGCCTTCAGCACAGACAGAATCCTGCACATAGGAGGTGAATGAGATGGCTATTAAAAAGATTGCATTTATTGTCGAAAAACTTCCCTATAAGTCTGAAACCTCAAGACTGGCCCTTACCCATACAATTGCCAGCCAGACGGTGGAGATTCATCTTGAGGATGGTGATAATGTCGAACCGGTATTGGCCTTTGTCGGTGAAGGGGTGCTGAACTGTCTCAAGAACCAGAAAGCACTTGAGCTGTATGGGGTATCAAGCCTAGAAGCTCATGTAAAAAACGCTCTTCTGCTCGATCTCAGGGTGCTGGTCTGCAAGGAGGATCTTGAGGGGTTCGGACTCACTGAGGACTCAATCGTGATGGACGCTGAAGAGATCGGTGGTGAGGTAACTACTCAGGTAGTTCCATACGAAGAGATTCAGCAGGACCTTGAAGCTGCCGATCACCTGATGTTCTTCTAATAAATGTTTTGATTTAAAGAAAGAGCGTAAAGGAACAGACCACTGAAGACACAGACAAGCAAGGGGCAATGGAAAAGTTTATAGCTGCTACTTCTCAGTGTCCTCAGTGGTTAAGTTATTAAAATACAATACACTATAAGGAGACTTTTAATGGCAGATTTAAAATCTATTGAACCGGCTGAAACACTCGATGTGCTCGGCAGGGTATGTCCTTATCCGCTGGTACTCACAAAAAAAAAGCTTGAAAAACTCAACAGTGGTGATGTGCTGAAGGTCATTAGCGATGCGCAGGCATCAGTTGAAGACTCGCTACCAAAATATTGTGAAAAGCACGACTATGAAATGGAGGCCGTCAAACTCGAGGACAAGGGATATTGGGAGGTATATATTCAGAAGAAGTAACGGTTTACCGTGTAAAAACACCTTATATTCATTAAAAAAGGGGCCTCTTTAATCTGAGAGCCCCTTTTGTTATTCGTTATGGAATTGTGAAATTCGTTTCAGATCTCCGTAATAGTTATAGCTGCCGGAGGACAGACTCCAAGACAACTCTCGCAATATACACACTCAGAACCGTTTACAGGATCTGACTTACTGTCTCCGTTCATTTCAAAAACACCCTGCGGGCAGATACTAATGCACTCCTCACATGCTTCACACTTATCAGTATCAACGACGGCTACAATATACAATTTACTTCACCTCCTTACTCGATTAATAATCCTGTATGCCATAAAACAATGGCTGCCTCTACTATAATAACAAAATCAGTATTTTCAATGAGTATTAGACTCTGATTCTATCTGTTCTTCCCTGACTGATATAGCCACCTTGTAAAGAACCGTAATCACGAGGAACCCGATCGCCCAGACTCCAATGGCAATTATGGTCTCAGGCAATGTTGGCCAGTACTCCGTTACCCTCTCAAAAGGATTGGGAACAAAACCGCCAACGATCAATCCAAACCCCTTATCAATCCATAAGGAAACGAATACCGCTGCGCAGGCAAAGGCGAGGATGGATTCATTTTTACGTGTACCAGGGATAATCAGAAGAATAATAGCGACAACAGCAAGTACAGTAGATATCCACATTATGGGAACCATCTTCCCAAAACCATCCAGACCGGCATAGAGATACTCAAAGGAAAGCATATGACCGGGAATCTGACTGTAGAAGGCAGTAAATACTTCTAATATGAGGAAGAATACACTTGTTATCATAGCATAGGTGACGATCTTCCCCAAGGCCTGAATCGGCTCCTTTCCCGGGTCAAATTTTGTGAGCTTTCTCACAAGCAGGGCCAGGATGATAAGAAATGCCGGTCCGGCTGCAAAGGCAGATGCAAGAAAACGGGCTGCCATAATAGCAGAAAGCCAGAAGGGCCTTCCAGGGAGTCCGGCATAGAGAAAGGCTGTGACGGTATGGATACTGATGGCCCAGGGGATTGATAAATATATCAGGGGCTTTACCCACGTCGGCGGAGGAACCTCTTTACGATCAGCACCCAGCGTAGTCCAGCCGATCACGATATTGAGAAGCAGATAGCCGTTCAGCACAATAGCGTCCCAGAACATTATCGAATTGGGTGTCGGATGGAGCACTATGTTCATCACCCTCATCGGTTGCCCCATGTCAACCATGATGAAAAATATACACATCACCACGGAAGCAACAGCAAGAAACTCCCCGAGGATAAGGATTTTGCCGAATTTTTTAAAATCATGCAGGTAATAGGGTACAACCAGCATCACCGCTGATGCCGCAACACCGACAAGAAATGTGAACTGACCTATATAAAGACCCCACGAAACATCCCTGCTCATACCCGTTATGCCCAGACCATAAGCGAATTGGCGGAGGTAGAACATAAAACCCACCCCGATAACGGCAAGTAAAAAGAATATCCATCCCCAGTATCGTCGACTTCCGGTTAATGCCTTCTCAAGCATCTTCATCACCTCCTATTATGTAAAACACACTGGGTCGTGTTCCGAGTTCAGCCTTACGACGCAAAGAATAGTGCGTACTTAGTATTTTTCTTACCTCTGAACCAGGGTCTGCAAGGTCGCCGAAAATCAAGCCCCCATTGGATACCTCCACACAGGCAGGCCTGAGACCTTTTTCAAGCCTCTCCACACAGAAATTACACTTCTCCACAACCCCTTTAGTCCTTGTAGGGAAATCCGGATTCACATGTTTGATAAAAGGACGCGGATCTCTCCAATTAAAGCTCCTTGCCCCAAAGGGACAGGCAGCCATACAGAATCTGCACCCAATGCAACGATGGTAGTCCTGAGCCACAATCCCGTCTTTCATCTTGAATGTAGCCTGTGTAGGACAAACCCTTACGCATGGTGGATTATCACAGTGGTTGCATAACAGAACAAAAGGTTTCTCCTGAACAGTTTCCGGAAGGTATTTATTCTGCTGAAAGGGAAATACGTGCTCAAAGGTATCTGTCCATATCCATTTAACCTCGTCCTTTGTATTGCCGAAGTCCGGAACATTGTGAATACGATTACAAATATCTATTACTCTTTTGTAGTCTCCTTCTGTTTTAAACTTCCTTACATCCACGACCATTGCCCACCTCTTTGCCTTAAGGCCCTTCGGAGAGGTCATGTACTCTACAGCTTCAGCATTTTTCCAGAGCAAATCAGTAGCCGAAAAGCCGATCCCAAGGCTGGAAATCCCAGCTATCTTCAAGAAATCTCTCCTACTAATGCTCATTGTTGGCCTCCTTTGGAGCATAGAAATGACAATCCCAGCAGTACGGGTTAACAGCCACATAATTATGGCATTCATCACAGAAGTTTCTCTTGTTGGAATGACATCTCAGGCATTGGTTTTGGAGGCTGATCTCAGTAATCCTTCCGTCAGACCCCTTATAAAGCCTTTCGCCACGGCGGAGTGCCGCATTTCTCCAGTTAATCAGCAACTGCATGTGTTTTGCCCTCATAAACTTCTTTGATTCCACACACTGTTTCACTTTCATTTGCTGAATGACCGGGGTATTGAGCTTTGGATCCGGTTTAGCAACAGCCTTACCCATATTACTGTAAAAAGGAAACGTTGCAAAGGCCAAAAATATTATCAATCCTATAATTATTTTCCCAGCGTCATACATCCTCATCCTCCTTTCCCGGCAGGGGTTCAAGGCGTAGATCGGTCTCTCTCTCCTTCTCACCCTTCATCACCAAGGCATTACCAAGCAACTCATGAATACCGGAGACTCCCACATCCGGAACCCAGTACTGCATCAGGGTGGACAACGTTGCCCTGTCGATTGCACAGATATTGGCTAACATGTTCACCCCATTTTTATCCCGCACATGCTGAACGGCATTCGCCCTTGCTAAACCTCCCCGCATCCTCAATTCCATATTTTCACCTGCATTCAGACCGGTGCCGCTTCCGCAACAAAATGTCTTCTCCCTGATAGTATCCTCATGCATCTCGTGGAAATGGTTACATGACTTATTGATGATATAGCGAGGTTCTTCCAGTATTCCCATGCCCCGGGATGTATTACAGGAGTCATGATAAGTTACTTTCAGATGGTCATTGCGGCTTGGGTCCAGTTTCAGCTTGCCATGTTTGATCAGGTCGGCAGTAAACTCAGCTATGTGAACCATCTTCGTGGTCTTTGCATTTTCGAACTTCGTACCCGTTATGGGTGAAACCGGTTCTTCAAGGAAATCGGCCGGGCCGTTCCATGTATCCATATACTGATGCACAACCCTCCACATATGACCGCATTCTCCTCCGAGTATCCACTTTACTCCCAGTCTCTTGGCCTCGGCATATATCTTGTAATTCAACCTTTTTGCCATCTCCATTGAGGTAAAGAAGCCGAAGTTTCCTCCCTCAGATGCATAGGTGCTCCAGGTATAGTCAAGTCCGAGTTCATGGAAGAGCATGAGATAGCCCATGCAGGTATAAGTGCCGGGGTCACCAAAGAGGTCTCCGGAAGGTGTAACAAAAAGGATCTCTGCTCCTTTGCGGTTAAAGGTCGGCTCAACCTTGATACCTGTTATCTCCTCTATATCATCGACCAGAAACTCGATATTGCTTGTTATGGTATGGGGCTCAAGACCAAGGTGGTTACCCTTCCTGTAACAGTTTGCCACCGGTCCGGCAATCCAGTCCGTATTGCACCCCAACAGGTTAAAGAGTTCCCTCGCCATCATGGTGATCTCGGCAGTATCAATGCCAAAAGGACAGAAGACCGAGCACCTCCGGCATTCAGTGCACTGGTAGTAATAGTACCACCACTCCTTAAATACATCGGAGGTAAGCTCCCGTGCCCCTGCAAGGTTTCCAAAGAGTTTTCCGCCGGTTGTGAAATACTTTCTATATACCGACCTCATCAGCTCAGCCCTGAGGACAGGCATATTTTTAGGGTCTCCGGACCCGATAAAGAAATGACACTTGTCGGCACATGCCCCGCACCTTACACAAATATCCATAAAAAGATGAAATGCACGGTTCTTTTTAAGCCTCTCCCCGATACCCTTCAGGACTGTATCCTTCCAGTCTGCGGGAAGTTTCCAGTCATCATCCAACGGAGACCATTCCCTCGGATTGGGAAACCCGATTTCTTCAAGATATTTCGGCCTCGTACCATAACAAAAGGTACCGGGCTTGAATTCAACGGGCACCTCCATCCAGGGTTTTTCAGGAGGATTATAGTCTATCTTTACAAGTTCTTCCGGTTTTGGTGGTTTTGTTGGTTTCGTTGGTTTCGCCATTATCTCACTCCTTTTCTACTGGTATTCCAGCATCTTTCATTTTCTCCCTGAACTCATCCTCATATTCCTCGTATGTATGAACCTTAACCGGATAGTTCCATGGGTTGACATGTCTCTTTATACGGCTGTTATTGGCCAGGTTTCTTGTAGGACTGAGAAAGACCCCTCCCATATGCATCAGTTTGCTGAAAGGAAAGTAGGCAAAAAGGGAACTGATCAGGAAGAGGTGAATATAGAAAATAACTCCAATCCCTGCAGGGATCTCGGGATTCAGCGTGGCCAAACCCAAGGTCAGTTCCTTCACATGTATAATATCAACCCTGAAAAAATACCGCATCAGTATACCTGTAGTTGCGATACCCATAATAAGAAACAACGGCAGATAATCGGAAGGAAGGGAAATGTAACGGACCGGCGGGTTAAAGAGCCTTCTGAGAAAAAGATATGTAACAGCCAGTAACAGAATCACGCCGGTAAGCAAGAGATGGGGAGCTCCTATTTGCAAAAACCCATCGAGACTGTCAATGATAGTTACAAAGAATGGGACAGGTTGTGTAAAGAATCTCAGATGCCTGAGGATGACAATAAGCATTGACCAGTGAAATGCCAGTCCTCCCAGCCAGAGCCACTGATTCGAACTATATACCAGCCTTGGCCCGTCGTCGTCCCTCAGTTCAGGCTTGAGGTTTCTGAAAAGTGAACGAAATAACAGCACTTCCAGTGCCATTCTCCCGATAACACCCAATGTGCCCGAGGGACTTTCAAGTTTGCTGTACTTGATCCAGGGAAGAGACTTCTCCTGACCACAGGTTGTGGGGATATGGAAGGGCACCGGTGAACGGCTCCACTTTATGACACGCAAAATTACTCCCAGGATAAATGTCGCAACAGCTGCATAGGGTATGATGGTTCCGAACAGAACATATAAGCCTGCCCCTTGCACTCCTGCCAGGGCAATTAAAACGAGCACGATAACAACGAAAAAGGAAAGCAATGCGCCCATTTAGCAACCTCCTTTCACTTTTTATGATGTAAACTTTAAAAGCTTTTGATAGCCTATGTTAATCTTCCTGAATTTCTTTTACCAGATTTGCTCTCTGTAATAATCTAAAGGTCATCTTTTTGACCTCATTTGCCTTCAGTTCGTAAACCTGCTCCCTGCATTTCATGTATACATTAAAGGCACTACGGACAAGATCGTCTATCCTGGACTCGAGTCTCAACAGCTCATCATACATTTGATGCTCACGAATCTCTCTCTGCAGCGATTCTCTGATCACTTTCTTCAGAAGGAAGATAAAGCCGATTGCCTCTGAGGGAGTAAAATCCTGGATGGCCCTGACTCTGATAATGTTATCGAGAAAGGGGGAGACCCCGTCACTGTCGGAATTAACTTCCTTAAGAAGTCCGTCAAAAAGTCCCTCTATTCCCTCGGAAATTGTATGTCCTACAGGATTTGCAAACTGATTTTTCTGTTTTTTCAAAAAAGTTGAAGTATCAGAGGGATAAGACTCCAGTATCAGGTCAAACCACTTGCTCAGAATGGCTGCTTTCTTCTCTATAAGAAGACCTTTCAATTCCATAACTTAATCTAGACCGCTCCTTTGGATACAAATCGAAATCATCACAGATTTCCTGAACTCCACATGTATGAGAGACCAAAAACGTAAGTCCACGCTAATCTACAGCTGCCTCTCTCGCCTTTTTTACATTTACAGCCCACTTCCACTCTCAGGAGCTATATCTGCCTTCGAGTATCTTGTTCAAGGATGGTACCCCGGCAGACTCTACAGGGGGCACCCATCCTTAATTCAGCCCGGGAATTATACGCAGCCGGTTGGCTTTGGTAATCCGGCATATCGACAGGCCTGTTTTGCCGGACCATCCGGGAATAGCTGATAAAGATATTTTGTGTTCCCTTTATCCGGGCCCATATTCTTCTTGATCTCTTTTACGAGAATCTTGATCATTGGAGCAATCTGGTATTTCTCATAATAATCCCTCAGGAAATTTATAATCTCCCAGTGCTCGTCAGTCAGCTCCTGGCTATCCTGTTCAGACATAATCTTGGCGAGTTCCGGAACCCAGTCTTCAAGATTCTGCAGATAGCCCTCTTCATCCACTTCAATCTGTTTACCCTCAAACTCAATAGTCGGCATCTTTAAAAACCTCCTTATACTGTATTTTTTGGGAAAAATCCCGTCTGCTAACACTAAATTTTTTCAAGCGCATAAAGATAAAGGTTATAAACATTAATACAGAAGCACCAAGATGGTCAAATTAAAAAAATTTATTAGCTAATCATAAATGCTTATTGTTGTAAAAATACTACTCTTACTGCTTTCAGCTATCCCCTTAAAGCACCCTCTCTGACTTTTATAAAAATAAGCTTTCCGGAAGGCACCCTGTCATTCGCCCGCCCTCTTTTTGGTAAAACCCTGTGCATCCTCCGGTTATAATTCAGTACATTTTGACTGTAATCTTCATCCGGAACCAGTCCCCATGCCAGTGACCAGTCTTCCTTACAGGCATATGTAAGGGCATCAACAAATGCCTCTCCGAGGTTACGTCCGGTAGGGTCACAGGCATAGACAGCCCCGCATGGACAGATTCCTCCCTGGAAAAATCCGAGATCTGTTGTAACATTATGAGGTCTTTCAAAGAACTCATGACAGAAAGGACACCTCGGTTCGGTCAGAACACTCTTATCTTCTCTCTCTTTCATTTTCAAATAACCGTTGATTATATAAACTCCTTTTGAAAGAAGTCAACTGGCCTCTATCAGGGGCTCTGCAAGCTCCATTATTGTACGCTCTGTTAGCTCGCCGTCACAATAGACCTTAATCTTTGAGTTATCATGAATAAGTTCCTTAACAGCCTCAGGAACCTCCACCTGTGTTGTTCTTTGAAGGCACTGTAATGTCAGGAGGGCACTACCTCTGACTTCCGGGTCTTTATCAATCAGGGCCTTATTCAGCAGCCCTGCTGCAGCATTTAAGGGAACAGGTTTTTTCTCGCTAATCCTGCAGATGGCATGGAGAACGCCTGTCCTGAAGATCTCTTCATCAAACAGCCCCATGATTATAGGGGTAAGGTCGTTGTAACCGTCGGGACAACTCCTTACCACCTCACCAAGCATCTCTACCGCAGACCACCCGATGCCACCCGACTCCTCTGTGATAGACCATAGGAGTCTTTGAACAATAATCCTGCCCGCACCTGAGGATTTATCAGTAACCTCTTTGACGAGTGGTCCGATCGCCTCAATAGCACGCCAGGTCAGGACTGACTCTTTGTCATAGGAAAGGCTGATCAACACACTTATGGTGCGGGCGTGCTTTTCTACAAGGGCAGAAAGGCCCTTTGTATCTCCCTTTAAGAGCATCTCCTTAACTCTTCTTTTAAGTTCTCTATAGGACATATCCGGTTAAATGTTAAGGCCGTTGCATCATGCAGAAGAAAGCCGCCTGCGGCTTCGTGCATGGTTATCAGCCGCCCTCAGCATACCCTCAACCCATTCAGGGCTGCCTAAGGCATGCAGGTGTGTGTATGTTGCAAGGACATTCCTGTAAACAATCCCATCTGATTTACCATCAATACCCTTCCCCCTGTTCATGGCAAAGACCATTTTAAGACTCCTATCATAATCCATAACCCTTGAATAATGAAACTCATGTCCTTTTAAGGAAGCTCCCATCTGAAAATAGGGATTCTCCTTCTGCACCTCAACCATTGTATATCCGTGAGCCACCGGTGAATTCTCCATCCTGAAGCTGACAGGAAGTATTGCAGTCATTGGGTAACTCTTTCCCCGAAACTCTATCTCTCTGCCGAGATACATAAGCCCCCCACACTCGGCATAAACCGGCAGGCCCTGCTCTACCGCCCGGCTGAGGGAGGTCATAAATTTTTTATTCTCAGAAAGTGTTATGGCATTCGTCTCAGGAAACCCCCCGCCAATATACAGGGCATCAATCTCCGGGAGAGACTCCTCCGTGATAGCACTTATCCCGATCAACTCTGCACCGGCACGCCGGAGGGCCTCAAAATTGTCGGGGTAATAAAACTGAAAGGCCATGTCCTTGATGATGCCGATTCTTAAACTACGGGTTGCGGGTTGCGGGTTAAGAGAATAAAATACTGTTGCGGGTTGCGGATTGCGGGTTGCGGGTTGCGAGTTGCGGGCTATATCAAGGACCTTTTCGTACTCCACGGCATCCCTGACAATCCTTCCCATTATCTCGATAGACTGCACAACCTCCGGATGCTCATGATGAGGCGTAAGACCCATATGCCTCTCCGGAAAGCGTTCATCCTTCAGCCTCTGAATTGCACCCAGAACCTTAACGGGTGTGTACTTCTCTATGGCGCCCCTTATTACAGACTCATGCCTCCTGCCTGATATATTGTTGAGGATAATGCCCTTTATATCAACACCCGGGTCAAAGGCAATAACCCCCTGAATAACGGCAGCCAGAGTCCTTGTAACCTTTGTGCAGTCAACTATGAGAATAACCGGGGACTTCAGAAGTTTGGCAAGTTCCGCCGTGCTGTAAGTGCCCTCCACATCCATCCCATCGTAAATTCCCCTGTTACCCTCTATCAGGGCACAGTCGGCACCATGGGAATGCACAAGAAAGGATTGCAGGATCTTTTTATCAGGAAATAAATAGGGATCAAGGTTGTAACAGTTTGTACCTGCTGCAGATGCAAGCCATCCGGCATCAATGTAGTCAGGACCCTTTTTAAAGGCGCTTATCTTAAGTCCCTTATCCTTAAAGACTTTAATAAGACCAAGGGAAAGGGTGGTTTTACCAGAGCCCCCTCTAAGCCCTGCTATAACCACCCTTGCAACAGTGC
>QIJG01000255.1 GCA_003232715.1 Nitrospirota bacterium | reverse complement strand
AAGGCGTTAACTCACGAAAATTGTGAGTTCCAGAAATGATCCAAAATTATTACGCACACAGCGTTGATGGCAGGACGACTGATGAATGGCAGCCTCTTGATGAACATCTGAAGGGGACGGCTGAACTGGCAGCTAAGTTTGCAAAAGCTGTACGTCCAAATGATAAATTCTTTACCGAGTTGGCGAGACTTACTGGACTACTACATGATATAGGCAAATATCGTACGGAGTTCCAGGAGTATTTAAGAAAAGAACGTCGGAGCGGAGTTGATACAGCTCATGCAGTATATGGCTCGGGCAAGTCTTTATTGGAACACAACTCTTTAGCGGCGACATTTGCGGTTGCCGGTCACCATACTGGCTTATATGACGCCGCAGATTTAGACCTTCTGGTTAATGGTGAGAAATATCAGGTTAGAAATAGACTGATGGATATATTAAATCATGCATCAGAGAAAATAAGATCATTAAAATTTAAAGAAATATATTCGGATAGCAATACAGAAGAAACAAGACATCGTTATGAAGTTATGACACGTATGTTGTTTTCTTTACTTGTTGACTCTGACCGGCTGAATACGGAAGAGTGGGAGAAACGGACATTAGTAGATTCGCAGTGGAAAAGAAAAGTCCTTTCAATGAATCCGAGTGATTTATTACAGAAATTACAAGAAAAACGTTCTGAAAAGAGTAATAATTCTGAAAATGATAAGCTGAAAAAATTGCGTAACGATATTTTTGAAGCATGCTTTAATAAAGGGCAAACTTCTTCACAGGGTTTTTTTTCATTAACAGTTCCGACAGGTGGCGGCAAGACTCTTTCGTCAATGGCATTTGCTTTGACGCATGTCCGGCAACATAATTTACGCAGAGTGATTGTTGTTATACCTTATTTATCAATTATCGAACAAAACGCTAAAGAATATCGAGAGATTTTTGGCAAGGAAAATGTGCTTGAGCATCATTCAGCTATTGATGTTTCGCGATCTAACGACGATCCGGCGCAGGCGCAAGACATCGAAAAGGTAATGGAAAATTGGGATGTTCCGATTGTTGTTACCACGTCGGTCCAGTTTATTGAAACACTTTTTTCTGCTTCACCTGCTCAGGCGCGGAAGCTTCATAATATTGCTCAAAGCGTCGTGATATTCGATGAAGTCCAAACGTTACCCATACATTTGCTTGAGCCGTTGCTTGATGTTTTACGGGAATTAAAAAACCGTTATGGGGTAAGCTTTGTTTTTTGTTCTGCAACGCAACCGGCATTTAAAAAGACGAAAAATATGAAGAATGGTTTTGTTGATGATGAGATTGTAGAGATAACCCCTAATCCGGACATTGTATACCAATCGTTGCGAAGGGTTAAATATACGGTCAATCAGTCTGATCTACTGTGGACTTGGCAAGACCTTGCACAAAAAATGATTGAGCATAATCAGGTTTTATGTATTCTTAATTTGCGCAGACAGGCTTATGAATTGTTGGTTGCTATACGGCGCAATCTTGAGGAGCGAAACAGTTTTAGTGATTTGGATGACAGTGTTTTTCATCTTTCTTCTGCCATGTGTCCGGCTCACCGTCTTGATAGAATTGATATCATTAAAAAACGTCTTAAGACTGGAAAACCATGTCGGGTTATTTCTACACAACTGATAGAGGCAGGAGTTGACATTGATTTTCCGGTTGTTTTCAGGGCGATGGGACCGCTTGATTCTATTGTTCAGTCGGCAGGGCGATGCAATCGTGAAGATCTCCTTGTTGATGAAAATGGCAAACGGCAATTAGGCGAGGTGATAGTTTTTAATCCTCAGGACGGTGGTTTGCCACCAGGGATTTATAGCACTGCTGCCAATATAACAGCGGCATATCTCAACATTACTCGCCTGGCAACAGACCCCGAATTATTTAAAGAATATTTTACCGAACTGTATCAACTTACTCCAACTGATTATCAGCGTAAAGGAAGTCATACCATTCAAAACGAACGAGCTGAGTTTAACTTCCGCAAGGTTGATGCTATGGCAAGGGTAATAAAGGATGATTCAATAGCTGTTGTTGTCCCATACGGGAAAGCTATAGATATTATTGCAAGAATTAGAAAAGGACAATCGTTTGACCGTAACGATATAAGACATTTACAGAGATATATGGTTAATCTGCGTAAAGGGTTTCATTCGGACTATGATAAGTTGAAGAGCGCATTAACGCCGTTAATACCAGAGCGTCTTGAGATTCCGGTGCTAAACAAAGTGTTCTATGATATAAAAACACATAGAGGGGTGGTTGTAGAAAATCTGCCCCCGGAGGAGTTGATGATATGAGCCAGCAAAACAAAATTACTGTTCGTGTGTGGGGAGATTACGCATGTTTTACCCGGCCGGAAATGAAGGTTGAACGGGTAAGTTATCCGGTATGCACGCCATCTGCCGCGCGCGGTATGCTTGAAGCAATTTTTTGGGAGCCGGAGATACATTACATTATTGATAGTATAGCGGTGATTAAAAAAGGCCGATGGTTCAGTTTCAGGAGGAATGAAGTTTCGGCTGTAATAAGTATCAAAGAAGCGCAGAAATGGATGAAAGGTTCAAAGGAAGTTAAATACATTGAAGCAGGCGGCGGTGGCAAAGATGCAGCCCAGCGGAATATGCTTGCGCTCGCTGATGTTGAATATCTGATAACCGCAGAAATCTTTCCGACAAAAAAACGCAGTAACCACCCACTTGGTGTTTATATTGAAGAAGTGCGGAGGCGGGCGCATAAGGGTAAGTGCTATCATCGTCCTGGATTAGGATGCCGTGAATTTGCCGCTGATTTTGATTGGGTTGATGATTTGTCTAAAATAAAACTCGCCAATTGGCAAGAAGAAGATTTAGGTATTATGCTATACGACGTTTTCGATCCTGCAAAACGAAGCCTTGCTGATGAAAAAAATCCGCATGTTAAGCCTGTGCCGGTATTCTTTCACGCAAAGATTAAGGATGCCGTCATGGATTGTCACCCTGACCGGATAACTCTATTACAACCTCAAGCAAAGGAGGTGGTGTGATGCTATTAAAATCTTTATATGACTACGCACAAAAACAAAAACTTTTTGACAATTTACCGCTACAAAAATGGGATGTTCATGTTTTGATAGCAATAGATGGAAAAGGTTATTTACGATCGAACTCATTAATACCTCTTACGCAGCAAGATGCTAAGGGAAAGGAGCGTATTGGGCAGGATCATTTAGTACCGAGATTCCCCGGGGAAAATAATGGGGGGAAAGCATATTTTTTGTTTGAAAATCCCATTGCCGTTTTGGGGCGAGACAAAATAAGCGGAGAATGTATTTCTGTTGATCCAAAGAAGGGCAAAAATGCAACAAAATCATTTTTTCATTTTTGGAATCAAATTCAAGAAGCTTACGTTGAAACGAAGGATTCACGACTAAAGGCACTCCTTGAATTTAGAGTGAAGTATATAAGAGAAGTTGACGACAAAATGCAGGCTGATTTGCCGTTCCTGAAAATAGAAAATAACAAAAAAGGTGATCCTGAGTTATTCGGTGATGTAGGGCAGAAAAAACCTATTTTAATGAAAAATCTAAGAATTGCTTTTAGTGTTGATGGAGAACCTCTGATGCTTGATAATGAAGACGATCTTTTAAGGCGATATTGGTCTCAAAGATATGTAGAGCTTGCTTTTGTGGATAACGAAGATGAGAAGGAAGAACAAAAAGGAAATTTTGGAATGACGTCTACTATTTGCCTTGTAACCGGACAAGTTGGGCAGCCTATTGCTCGATCACATAAGCCTAAAATAAAATTAAAAAGCGGTAATGGCTATATCGTTTCTTTTGCGAAAGAAGCTCCTGCATTTTCCTCGTATGGCTTTGAGATGGGCCAAAATGCTCCGGTATCTGAAAGAGTTGCCGCATCTTATACACTCGCATTAAATAAAATACTATACGATAACGATACTCATATAAATCTTGGGCCGATATCAGTGTGTTTCTGGGCAAAGAATGACCAGAAAACATCTGGGTTATTCCATACATTGCTTAGTAAAGCATACCCTGAACAGGTAAAAGATTTTCTAATAACACCATTTTCGGGTATCAGTGACAGAGAGGTTCTGCGGAAAGAGAGATTATATACTGCTGCTTTCAAAGGAAATAAAGGACGTATATTTGTTCAATATTGGCTCGATCAACCATTGGAGACAGCGCAAATAAATTTCACTCAGTGGTGGGAAGATTTACAGATTATTTCCTTATATAAACAGACCAGTAACTCGCCGCCAATGTATGCTATTCCTGACTTGGCCAGAACAACTCTTCGGCGGACGAAAAAGCATAAGGACGACAAACTTCTTGCAGAGCGAATAATTTGTTTATATCGAGCCGCACTTGAAAAAGGCCAGTTGCCAATTACGTTGCTTAAACCAATCCTCGATGAATTCCACAGCGCATTGGTAAAGGATGATGAAAAAAAACCGCTATATCCGTTTAGCACATCGCGTTTTGCATTAATAAAATTAATTTTATTGAGAAACCCAAATAGAAAGGAGGGCGATTTTATGCCAACGTATGAATTAGCTGATACGCCGGATACGGCGTATAACTCAGGGAGGTTATTAGCTGTTTTAGATGCACTGCAAAAACGTTCCTTGAGAACAAACAAAGAAGGTGGAGGTAAGAAGCCAACACTTAATGCCGGAGTTATTCAGCGATATTATGGCAGAGCTTCTATAGCTCCAGCTCAAGTTTTTCCACTTCTGCTTGGATTATCTCAACATCATACTTCAAAATTACAGAAGGGAAATGAAAAAGATAAGAAAGCTGCTGCAAGTTTTGAAAAACGAAAAGAAGATGTTTTAGCAAAATTCAGGGCAAACCCCGGTGAATCACCAAACTTTCCACGTATTCTGCACTTGGAAGAACAGGGGCGGTTTGCATTGGGATTTTATCAACAAAAAGCCTTTGATCGCGAACAATATCACAAATGGCTGGAGACTCAAGGGAAAGAAGGTGAAGAAGTTTTTGCAGATGATAATGAAAATGCAGAATAACAAAAAAGGAGGAATTGGTTATGGCTATTATTTCTAATCGTCACGATGTTATGGTTTTGTTTGAGGTTGTAAACGGAAATCCTAACGGAGACCCAGATGCAGGCAATCTGCCTCGCATTGATCCAACAACTAACAAAGGACTGGTGTCGGATGTTTGTTTGAAGCGGAAGATCAGGAATTTTGTATTGGAATTTGCTCCAGATGCGAAGACTAATCAACAATATGATATTTTAGTGCGTCAAGGTGCTGTATTGAATGATAAGATTAATGAAGCACAAACTCCGGCTAAAATAAAAGCAGATCCAAATAAAGAAAAAGACAAATATCAAATTGCTGCTCTTGAATATTTGTGCAATCGATTTTATGATTTGCGTGCATTTGGGGGAGTTCTTTCAACGGGCAATGAAATATTTAAAGGTTCTGCATTTGGACAAGTGCGCGGACCAGTTCAGTTTACATTTGGTCAATCGATTCATCCTATTACACCGTTAGAAATTTCCATAACGCGTTGTGCTGTTACAGATCAAGCTGAAAAGAAATCATTAGAAAATTTTGAAGATAAGGGTAGCGGTGGGAATCGCACTATGGGTAATAAGCATATTGTGCCATATGCCTTATATATGGGCAAAGTGTTTATTTCTCCAGCATTCGCCGAAAAGACAGGCTTTACAGAAGAGGATTTAGCTGTCTTTTTCGAGGCACTATCGCATATGTTTGACCACGACCAGTCTGCGGCACGCCCTGAGATGAATGTGCGTGGCATATTTGATTTTGAGCATATTGGAACTCAGGGTGAAAAAAATGCTGAGCAGAACAAGCGTGAAGCACGGCTTGGTTGTTGTCATGCATATAAACTTTTTGATGGAATCAAGATTGACTTAAAAGAAGAAGTGAAAAAACAAGGTAAATCCTATCCAGAATCATTTTTGGATTATAACATTCAATGTAACTGGGAGAATGAACCGTTGCCTGCAGGTGTGAAGCTCAATCTTCACCATGAGGGGAAAACAATACCATCGAATAATGAAAAATAAATTTTATTCAGAAGATGACTTGATTCCTGTATCTGCGCTGTCCGACTTTGTCTTCTGTGAGCGGCGTGCTGCGTTACATTTTATTGAGGGTATATGGGAAGACAATCTTTTCACCGCAGAAGGGACGATACTTCATGAACGAGTAGATGACGGTTCATCTACTGAAGCGAGAGGAAATATTCGCATAACACGCAGCATACCCATGCGCTCATTAGCGCTTGGGCTTACAGGAAAAGCAGATGTAGTTGAATTTCACAGGAAAGAAACAGGCGGGATCAAGCTTAAAGGGGTCTCTGGTCTCTGGTTGCCATTTCCAGTTGAATATAAGAGAGGGCATTTTCGTAGCGAACGTAGTTTTGAGGTTCAACTTTGCGCACAGGCATTGTGCTTGGAAGAAATGCTGAATATTGAGATAGACCATGGTGCGTTATTTTACGGAAAGACTCGGCGGAGGCTGGACATTACTTTCGACAAGGAATTGAGAGTCGAGACTGAAACGACTGCGGAAAGGTTGCATAATCTTATAAAATCAGGTGTTACGCCTCCGCCTCATTATTCAAAGAAGTGCAAAAGTTGTTCATTGGTTCAGTTTTGTATGCCTGACATATGTGGCACAAAAAGAAAGGCGAGTAGATATCTTTTGAAGGTGTTCAGTGAACTGCCTTAATAATTATACCTTTTTTAAAGGCGAGCCAAGGGAAATAGGAACAAAGGGATAGACCATGAAACGGCATCTGAATACGTTGTTTGTAACAACTCAAGGCGCTTATTTAGCTAAAGAAGGCGAAACTGTAGTTGTAAAAGTAGATAAAGAGACCCGGTTAAGGATACCAGTTCACACCCTTGGCGGTATTGTCTGTTTTGGTCAGGTGTCATGCAGTCCGTTTTTAATGGGTTATTGCGCAGAGCAGAATGTAGCAATATCCTTTCTTACAGAATACGGACGTTTTCTTGCAAAGGTTCAGGGTCCTG